>JAJRTN010000117.1 GCA_024278275.1 Candidatus Hydrogenedentota bacterium | reverse complement strand
GGGTTATAGGAGCCCATTGCAAGGTCCAGGTCACCGTCGCCATCGGCGTCGCCCAGGGCCACGCCGTGAACACTGCCCATGTTTGTCGCCACGGGTATGCCGGAGACCGTGTCAAAAGGATCGCCTTCACCGTCATTAAGATAAAGGCGGTGGTTGCCGCTCAAATACGCTGGCGCCAGAAAATCCAAATCCCCATCGCCATCCATATCGCCCACGGCGGAATGGATGCCGTAGTAGGCATCGCTGGTGATATTCGTGCCGGACACACCGGCGAAAGGATCGCTGGTGCCGTTGTTGAGGTAAAGCCGGTTGATCTGGTTGTTGTGGTTGTTCGCCACCACATCGAGGTGACCATCGCCATTCATGTCCGCAAGAACCATTTCCCGCGTGTTGTTGGCGTCGGACGTGATGGCGCTGATGGCCACACCGTTCCATGCTGCGTGGGCGGGAAAGCAGATTACCAGGATAAGGCAAATGGGCAAAAGAGTGTGACGTTTCATGGGGATATTCTCCATTATTTCCCGCACTTCTTCGCATGGCGATAACATGGTGGGCAACCGGCCCCCCGGGAATAAATCCTCGTACCCCGCCCCAGCCGGCTGCCGTCACCATGTCGCCTGTAATATCATTAGACGCACTTCTCCCGAAAGCGCATACAACCACAGAAAAGAGCCCCGGCAGTGGTGGCAACAAACCCCTTCGCCACGCCCCACTTCCCCAGGCCCTCCACCACGGTAACAGAGACCCCGGCATCTGTCAAGGGTGCATTTAGGGTGCCATTTACAGGGGGGGAAGAATGCGTATGACATGGGCGTGCCCTCCCCCTCCTGTTCAGCGGCGTGGGCCGTTTGATTCATTTCGCGGGTATATGCTAAAGTTTGAACGCTTTACCAAGTCGAATCCAGTCAGTTTTTTTTGCCCGCGCTAGGTGGGGAGTTAGCGGCTCCTTGTAACTCGCAATCCGCTTCAGCGAGGTTGAATTCCCGCCCGAGGGCGTGCTGCTCTTTCGTTAGGTGCGGGACACGTGGTGTTGACGGTTGGGTCCTACTCAACGGGATGGCGGCGAACCCGGTCAGGTCCGAAAGGAAGCAGCCGTAGTCGTATTTTCTCGTGTGCTGTAGGAGCGCCTGGCCCGAGCTAACGGTCCCGAGGCCGGTCTGGGCCGCTGTTCGAAGGCGGGTGCGCGGGCTCTTACTCTTTTCTTGCGGATGCGGCGCCGCGGGTCTCGGCGCCAGAGAGGAATCATGGCGGACAAAGGGTATTTGGTGCTCGCCCGAAAGTGGCGGCCCCAGCGCTTCGAGGATGTGGTCGGCCAGGAGCACATCACGCGGACCTTGCGCAACGCCATCGCCTCGGGCCGCATCCACCATGCCTTTCTTTTCATCGGGTCACGGGGTATCGGCAAGACCACCTCGGCCCGTATCCTTGCCAAGGCCCTGAATTGCCTCTCGGCGGATGGGCCGACCCCGGAACCCTGCGGTACATGCTCGAATTGTGTCAGCATCGGCGACGGCAACAACATCGACGTGCTGGAGATCGATGGCGCCTCCAACAACGGTGTCGATGATATCCGGGAATTGCGCGAAAACATCCGCATGGTGCCGACCCATGGCCGGTACAAGGTGTATATCATTGACGAGGTACATCAACTTTCCCTGCCGGCTTTCAACGCCCTGTTGAAGACGCTTGAGGAGCCCCCTCCGCATGGCGTTTTCATCCTGGCCACCACGGAGGCACACAAGATACCGGCCACCGTGGTGAGCCGGTGCCAGCGTTACGATTTTCGCCGGGTGCCCATCAGCGATATCGTGGGGCTCCTGCGAACCATCTGCGACCGGGAGAAGGTGGCGGCGACCGATGAGGCGCTGCACGCCATCGCCCGTGCGGCCGAGGGCGGCATCCGCGACGCGGAGAGCATCCTGGACGAGTTAATTACCTACTGCGAAGGGGAAATCACCTTCAAGGATGTGTTCGATGTGTTGGGGCTGGTGGACTGGGATCTGCTCCACGGGGTGTGCGACGCCATTCTGGACCATGATGTGGGGCGTGTGCTGACGCTGGTGGACGAGGTGGTGGCGGGGGGCAAGGATCTCTCCCAGTTCGTGGAGGATATGCTCCGGTACTTCCGGAACCTCCTGGTCTTCCGCACGGCCAAGGACAGCGGCGTACTCCACCTGCCCGAGGAGGAACTGGCGGCCGTGGGGCAACGGGCCAAACGTTTCCCCCTGACCCATCTCATCCGGCTGGTCGAGCAGTTCGCCGACCTGGCCGGCGGCTACGATTCCCAGATCGCCCAACGCATCGCCCTGGAATCATTGCTCATCAAGGTGGCGAAAGTAGGCGTGGACGTGTCGATTGACACGGTCCTCGAAAAGCTCCTGGCCCTGGAAGCGGGGGGCTTGCCGCAAGCCGTGTCCACGCCCGCGAAGGCGGCCGTACCACAGGAGCCCGACCCGCCCCCGGACCCTCCTGAGGCCGCGCCCGCGCACCCCGCGCCGGCGGCCGTGGCGGAATCAAGGCGCGATACGGCGAACGGAGACAACCTGCGGCACGTGTGGCGGCGGCTTTGCGAGCGTCTCTATGGACAGGATCTCGGCTTGAGTCTTGCCTGCGGGCAGGGCCAGGCCGTGCGCTTGGACGGCGAAGTGCTGGTGGTGGCCTTTCCCGCCTCCCATGGCGCGGCCAGGGGGACCGTGGATCGGCCGGAAAACAAGCGGGCCATCGAAAGGGCCCTCGCGGACCTGACCCGGAACGTGACCGCCTTGCGCACGGAAACCGACACGAGGGAAGCCACCCCGTCCTCCTCACGGCCCCAACCCGCGGCGGGGGAACCGCCCTTCTACAATACGGCGAACCCGGAAGAGGCGAAAGCCGCCCTGGCGGAGCCCGGGGTGGCGGCGGTGCTGGAGGTGTTCAAGGGCCGTATCGCCCGGGTAATCGACCCCGAAACGGACCGAATGGAACGCTGACCTCTCTCCTCCCCATAGGACCGTCCGGTTGCCCGTTGTTCACTCGCAAGGTATACTCGCGGCGGGAAGCAACACGGAGGAGTAAGCAATGGGTGTGAACAAAAGCGTTGTCTTGCTGGTGATTTTGTTGCTGGCGCCAGCGGTGGCGGCTTGGGCCGAGTGGAATGTGCGCGATGCCGGGGCGCTGGGGGATGGCAAGGCGGATGACACGGCGGCCTTTCAGAAGGCCCTGGACCAGGCGGGCGCCGCGGGAGGCGGCGTGGTGACGGTGCCCGCGGGAAATTATTGCCTCCGGGGCACGCTTCGGATTCCGGGCGCGGTCACGCTGGAGGGTGTCTTTCGCACGCCGCCGCTCCATGTGGGGATTCCCGATGGCGGGCTGAGGGGGACGGTGCTGATGGCCTATGCGGGACGGGGCGCACCCAAAAGTGAACCCTTTATCCGCCTGGCGGGCCATGCCGCCGTGCTGAAGGGAGTGATCATTACCTATCCCGAATGGCGGCAGACGGACGTGCCGCCCATCCCCTATCCGCCGGCGGTGCAGGCGGGCCCCGACCATGTGGAGGACGTGGCGGTGATTGACTGTCTCATCCTGAATGCTTACGAGGGGCTTCATTTCCAGAATGCCGCGCGCATGATCATCCGGAATATCTTCGGTTATCCCAGCTACCGGGGGCTTTACATTGACCAGTGCCTGGATATTTCCCGCGTGGAGAACTGCCATTTCTGGCCCTTCGGCGTGCGGTACCAACCGGATGACCCCTATTGCAAGTGGGTGAATACGCAAGGCGTGGCCTTTGAGTTCGGCCGCACCGACTGGCAATACGTGACCCACACCTTCTGCTTCGGATACGGCATCGGCTACAGATTCTCCAAGACGGAAAGCGGCTCCTGTAACGGCAGTTTCGTGGGTATCGGCGCTGATTCCTGTCGGCGCGGGGTCTATGTCGAGGACGCGCAAACCGCCGGCCTGCTCATCACCAACGGCGAATTTGTCGGGCGCTGGGGCAGCAATGACAGCGTGGGCGTGGAGATCGCCGAGACCTGCGGGGCGGGCAAGGTCAACCTGAGCAATTGTTCCTTCTGGGGGCCGCTGGACATGTGCGTGTGGTCGCGGAGCGCGAAGGCGCAGCTTTCCATCAGTAATTCCAATTTCTGCCAATGGGATGTCAACGGCACGGGCGCCCCCGCCGTGCGCCTGGACGCGGGTAAGGCCGTGGTCCAGGGGAATACCTTCGATGATTATCGCGCCCACGTTCTGGTCGGCGAAGACGTGATTTCGGCCATCCTCATGGGCAACCAGGGCGGCAGCGGTTTTCGCTGCGAGAACCGGGCCGGAAACCGCACCCAACGCATCGGCAATGAAAAACCGCCCTTTGAATGGACGGACGCGGCGCGGGCAAATTATCAGATCGACGTAGGCGGCAGTGGCGACGGACTCTACCTGGTTGGCTGGTATAACCGGGAGAAAACCCCCGGAGAGGACGAGGCGGGCTCGATGCGCTGGTCAAGGTCGGATTCCCGGTTCACCTTACCGGTCAAACCCGGTTCGGATTACGCGGTGAAACTGCTTCTGAGCATACCCGAATACGCCATCAGCCCCGGGAACGCCCTCTATTTCGGAGAGGAGCGTATCGCCACGTTGCCCGAGGCCGAAGGGGATTGCACCATCACCGGGCGCTTTCGCGCGGCCCAGGACACGGCCACGCTCACCCTGCGCGTGAAAACATGGCGGCCCTCGGAGGTGAACCCGGAATCGGGAGACACCCGCTCCCTGGGCGTCGCGGTGCGGTCCGTATGGGTTCAGGAGAGGGGCCAAGGCGACCGGCCGCTTTTTAACGCGAACACGGGCGAGTACGCGAAGCCCTGACTCCCGCGCACCGGCGTGTTCCGGTTGAGGTTCGCCGCTTCACGAAGCAAGCGACGGCTTGAAATCGTGGTATGATGGCCGCGTTCCGGCCTTGTTTCATGACTCATGGAAGGAGAAACACCATGACCCAACGCATTCAGGCGAACCCCGCCGGCGGTATCGGGCGGCGGGCTTTTTTGAAAACCGCGGCGGGGTTGACGGGGGCCGCGCTGTTGCCGGGCCCGGCCCGCGCCGCACGGCCCGACAGGCGGCCCAACATCGTGTTCTTTCTCGTGGATGACATGGGATGGATGGACTCGACGGTCTATGGCAGCAAGTATTACGAAACGCCCAACCTGGAACGCC
This sequence comes from Candidatus Hydrogenedentota bacterium, assembly GCA_024278275.1. Lineage (GTDB taxonomy): Bacteria > Hydrogenedentota > Hydrogenedentia > Hydrogenedentales > JAJRTN01 > JAJRTN01. Next base: position 5,696 of record JAJRTN010000117.1, on the reverse strand, counting down.
TGGCGAAGATCTCCATGCGCTTCACCGACGCCTATTCCGCCGCACCCCTCTGCTCGGCCACCCGGGCGAGTCTCATGACCGGCAAGTATCCCGGGCGCCTGCACATTACGGGCGCGGGGGGACATGTCCCGGATCCGCCCAATCCCGGGGTGCCGGAATCGGGACCCGCCTACCAGGACGTGCTCGGCCCACGGGGAAAGGGTGCGTTACCCCTCAAGGAATACACTATCGCCGAAGCCCTGAAAGACGCCGGTTACAGAACCTGTTTCGTGGGCAAGTGGCACCTTGGGCACGATGAGAAGTACTGGCCCGAGCACCAGGGCTTCGACATCAACATCGGTGGCGGCCGATGGCCCGGTCCTCCGAGCTACTTTTCCCCGTACCATATCAGCAAGCTGCCGGACGGCCCGGAGGGGGAATACATCGCCGACCGGCTGACGGATGAGGCACTCAAGTTCATCGATGACGCGAAAGACGGTCCCTTCTTTCTCAACTTCTGGCAGTATGCCGTCCATGCGCCCTACCAGGGAAAGATCAAGTACCGCGAGCATTTCGAAAAGAAGAAAGACCCCCGAAGCGCCCAGCACAACGCCGTCATGGGCGCCATGCTCAAGAGCATGGACGAAAGCCTGGGGCGGGTGCTGGACAAGTTGGAAGCGGAGGGATTGATGGACAACACCATCATCATTTTTACCTCCGACAATGGCGGCAACATGTACGACCGCACCGCGCGGGACGGCACCCAGTTGGGGGCGGGCGGACCGGAAGGCCGCAAGCCCACCAACAACGCCCCGCTCCGTTCGGGCAAGGCCTCGGTGTATGAAGGCGGCATCCGCGTGCCCGCCATGGTCTACTGGCCCGGCGTGGTGGAGCAAGAAGCTGTCTCGCACCAGGTGATCACCAGTCCGGACTACTATCCCACCATCCTCGAAATGATCGGCAGGAAACCCAAACCCGGTCAAATCATCGACGGCATCTCCATTGTGCCGGCCCTGCGGGGCAAACGGCTCGGGCGTGAGGCGGTTTACGGGCATTTTCCCCACAACATCCCCGTGGTACCCTGCGAGATGGCGAGTTGGATTCGCAAAGGCGATTGGAAACTCATCCATTTCTACAAGCTGGATGAAAACTTTCCCAATGAATACGAGTTGTATAACCTGAAATACGATATCGGCGAGATCAACAACCTGGCCGACAGGGAACCCAGGCGGGTGCGGGAAATGCTGCGCATGCTCAATGCCCACCTCAGGGAAACCGGGGCGGATGTGCCGAAAAAGAACCCGAACTACGACCCCGATGCCATCACGGATGCCCAAGGGTGGAAACCGAATGGAACCTGCGGGATAGGCATGAAAAAGGGGGCCATGCAAATCCTGAGTACGGGCGGCGATCCTTACGTAACCAATGGTAACGTGCCGGCCGCCGCGGGCAGGTTAAAGGCGGTCATGCGCATACGTTCCGAAAGCAGTGGTGGCGGCAACTTTTTCTGGACCACCGGGAAAGCGCCCAATTTCGGCCCTCACCAGCGGCTCGACATCTTTCCCAGGCACAACGGGGAGTGGCAGGAAATCACGGTGCCTTTCACGGCCAATTCGACGTTGAAAGCATTGCGCATTGACCCCTCGACGGCGCCCGGTCTTTCCGAGATTGACTGGATCAAGCTTTTTGGCGAAGACGGCACATTGCTGAAAACGTGGGACTTCGACGGTTGATGCGATAGACGGGAGGGAGGCACTTCCCGGTCTTCCCACGGCATCACGGTGCCTGGGGATAAGCCCCCTCCCATGGAGGTTCACGCGGCTTCCATGGAATGTGCTATCATTCCTCCCATGATTTCACCGGCGGTGATTATGTTTTTATTTCAGTAAGCAGAGGAGAATCCCATGGCCGACATGCAGAAGGTTCAGGAAACCGTACACGCCCTGGTGCTCGAAGGTTTCGACCACACCTTCGGAACACCCGAGGTGACCCTGCCGGAAAACGATGAATGGAAGAAACTGGACGCCATTGGAACGCAACTTTGGCTGGACACGGGTGATCTTGAAGTCGCCAAGAAACAGTTGACCGCCGAGTTCAACGCCCTGACCACCAACAACACCCTGCTCAACAACGAAGTGCAAAAGGGCATTTATGATGATCTCGTGGGGAAAGCGGCCAAGGCCATCCGTGAAGCGGCTCCCGACATCACCGAACAGGACCTGGTCCTCGAGATCGCCTTCGTATTGAACGCCTTTCATGGCCTGCGTCTCGTGAAGACCTTCGACGCTTTTGTCAGCGTTGAACTGCACACGGACCTGTCGTTGGACGTGGAACGCTCCGTGGCGTACGGGGAACGGTACTTCGCCATTTGCCCCGACCGTTTCATCATCAAGGTGCCGCTCACCCCCGCGGGCTATCTCGCCGCGGGACAGCTTGCCGCGAACGGCATTCCCATCAATTTCACCCTCGGTTTCTCCGCGCGCCAGAACTACGTGGCCGCGCTGCTCACCAACCCCCGGTGGGTCAACGTCTTCATGGGCCGCCTGGGCGCCTTCGTGGCCGACCACCACCTGGGCAGCGGCGAAAACGTGGGAGAAAAGGCCACCCTGGCGACCCAGCGCGCGCTTATCGCGCTTCGTAAGGCCGGGCGCTCGAAAACCCACCTCATCGGCGCCAGCATGCGCAGCGGTGTGCAGGTGGGCAGCCTGGCCGGTCTCGATGTTTATACCATGCCCCCGAAAGTGGCGCGTCAGTATCTTGAGAACCCCCTTCCGGAACTGACCAGCCATGTAGAGGATGACCCGGAAGTGACGCTCGCCGACGGCGTATCCCTGGCCGACTTCAATGGCGCGACCCTCTGGGAGGTTTCCGACGACTTCAAAACCTGTGTCGACGCGCTCCTGAAGAAAGGCGCTTCCTCCCTTACACCGGAAGCCATCCAGGAGCACTTCGCGGCCGCGGGATTCGGGGACTTTCTGCCCTACTGGTCCGATGCCGACATCGCCACGGCGGATCGGGATGGAAAAATACCCGTTTTTGAAACCTGGAAGGAGCGGCTTCAGTCCGGTGAGATCGGTCTCGACGCGCTCATGAACCTCAGCGCCCTGCGTTCCTTCACCACCGACCAGACCGCCTTCGACAACCGGGTGCGTTCATTGCTGTAGCGACCGGACGCTGTTGGCGGGGCCGGGCAGTTGATTATTCCGTGGAATTGCCGCCCCCCCGCGGCGCGTCAGGAGAGTCCATCATGAAGGTTCACGATTTCGCCTACCAGGTGGCCATGCGTACCATGGAGCTCATGGAGCAGAACCAGCACTATAAAATCAGCGAGGAGCATCGAAAGGAAATCGGGAAGCAGATCCTCCATGAGGTGACGGACATCCTGAAGAAATCGTCCTGATCTCGTTGCGAATCACCAGGGAATTGCGTCATGAGATTGCTTCGATTCGGTGACCCGGGACATGAACAGCCGGGTATTCTCGCTCCTGACGGCACGCGCCGGGATTGTTCCGCCCATTTCGGGGACTGGAACGCGGCGTTCTTCGGGGGCGACGGCCTCACCCGGTTGGCGGCCCTCGTGGCGGAAGGCCTGGACGCGCTGCCGCGGGTGCCGGAGTCGGCCCGCTGGGGCGCTTGCGTGGCACGGCCGGGCAAGGTGCTCGGCATCGGTCTCAACTATTTTGATCACGCGGCGGAAACGGGCCGTGACACCCCGACGGAACCCATCGTCTTCATGAAAGCCACCTCCGCCGTGGGAGGCCCCAACGATCCCATCGTTATTCCGCGGGACAGTGTGAAGACGGATTGGGAGGTCGAGCTGGGAGTCGTCATCGGACGCGCCGCGCATTACCTGGACTCACCGGAGGACAGCGCGGCCCACGTGGCGGGCTACTGCGCCGCCCATGACGTGTCGGAGCGAAGCTACCAGTTTGAACGGGGCGGCCAGTGGGACAAGGGGAAATCGTGCGACACCTTCTGCCCCCTGGGACCGCAACTGGTCACGCCGGAGGAAGCCGGCGACCTTGGCAATCTTCACCTTACCCTCGACGTGAACGGCGTGCGCAAGCAGGACGGCTCCACGGACAACATGATCTTCGACGTGCCTTTCCTGGTGCATTACCTGTCCCATTTCATGACCCTGGAGCCGGGCGACATCATTCTCACGGGAACGCCCGCCGGCGTCGGCGCGGCCCGCACGCCCCCGGAATTCCTGCGGGCGGGCGACGTGGTCGAACTGCGTGTCGGGGATTTGGGCACGCTTCGACAGGTCTGCGTGGATGCCTGACGCCGTTCTTTCGGGATGACCGGAACAAAAAGCGGTCCGTGCCGCTTCGTGTTCGTCCTGGAAAACCGGGGTGGGGACTTTTTTTCCGGCCCGCCCCGTGCCATAATGCGCCCACTGTTATCCACGGCACGAGGAGATTTTCGACATGCGGATCGGCGTGAGTTCCTACAGTTTCAGCCAGTTGGTCCATGGGGGGGCCATGACCCAGCTTGATATTATCCCCAAGGCGAAAGAGATGGGCTTCGATGTCATCGAATTCGCCGGCTTTCAACTGCCCGAGGGCGAAACCGCCGAGAGCTTCGCGCCTAGGGTGCGCGCGGCCTGCGACGAAGCCGGACTGCCCATCATGAACTACACCATCGGCGCCGATTTCCTGAACCCGCCCGGCGGCGACGGCGTGGCCGGCGAGGTGGAACGGCTCAAGGACGAAGTGCTCATCGCGGAAGCACTGGGCGCGCCCGGCATGCGCCACGACGCCACGCGGGGCTTTCCCGCCGGCAAGGCGGGCGCGAAGGATTTCGCCACCGCCCTGCCCATGCTGGCCGAGGGTTGCCGCGCCTTGGCCGAGTTTGCCGCGGATCACGGCGTGCGGACCATGATCGAAAACCACGGCTACTTCTGCCAGGACAGCGAGCGCGTGGAGCGTCTCATCAGCGCGGTGGACCACCCGAACTTCGGTGCCCTCATCGACATGGGCAACTTCCTCTGCGCCGATGAAGACCCCGGTCAGGCCGTGGGACGGCTCATGCCCTACGCCTTCCACGTACACGCCAAGGACTTCCACGTAAAGCCGGGCACGGCGAGCGACCCCGGCACGGGCTGGTTCCCCACGCGCGCGGGCAACTACCTGCGCGGCGCGGTCATCGGCCACGGCGAGGTGCCCATCGTCCAATGTCTGCGCGTGATGAAGGCCGCCGGTTACGACGGCGTGCTGTCCATCGAGTTCGAGGGCATCGAAGACCCCATCAAGGGCATCGGCATCGGCCTGGAGAACCTGCGCCGCTACGTGAGCCAGGTCTACGGCACGTAAGCGTTTACCGGGATAACCATCCGCGAAGCAGGCGAGGTCATTGGGGGGTTCAATGGGACGGATGAGACGCATGAGACCGATGGTGCCGGGGAAACCGCGTTTCAGGACCGCCCGCCGCCTCGGTTCCTCCTTTGTCTGTCGCGTTCAGCGATCCGGGCCTGGGTCATACGCTCACGCAATCCGCCCTCTTCCAGGAAGTCCTTCTCCAGGCGCCGGATTTGCCGGTCCAGCAGGTAATTCGCCTGGTGGATCAAACAGATGATGATGTTCGCCACAACCTCCGGCGGACGTGTTTCGATGAAGGGTTTATAGGTCCCATAAGACACATCCGTCCCATACCCAAGCTTCCTGACATAAAGCGCCTCCCGACAGTCCTTTGCCCAGATGCTCACCTCGCGTGTC
>JAJRTN010000116.1 GCA_024278275.1 Candidatus Hydrogenedentota bacterium | reverse complement strand
GCGTCCAGACCAACAAATATGATATTCTCCTTCATGGACATGACCGGTTCCTTTCGTATGTAGCGCTGGGCTACGGTGGACCTTAAGTATAGCTTAACCTACGAATAGGCGATCCGAGCCGGTCGGTCCATTATGTCTACGGAGCTTCCTCCGGGGCGAACAGCGCAAATGTGCCGGGAATCGCCCGTGACGGAAGAATGGGCTGGAAAAATGAGAGCGAGGGCTCCGGGGAGCAGAAACGCGGTTAACTTGGAACACTTCTGCGCTTGTGGCGGCTTGGACGTGATGCGGGATCTTTGCCTGACGCTCCAGGTCGTCGGTCCATCTCCTCTTTCGTACTTTCGTACTTTTGACCCCCCTGTAGGAACCTGATACACTATCGGGCTTCCACTTTGTTCACATGCAGGATCCGGTGTTTTCACGGCCTTTGTCCATGGGCGCGGAGAATTCTGAAAGGAGCAATGCAGTGCCGACCTATACCTACCAGTGTGTCTCTTGCGGGCATGCGTTTGATGTTTTTCATCCAATGAACGCCAAGCCCAAGGTGAATTGCGAGGCGTGCGGAAACCGATGCGACCGCCTGCTTGGTACGGGCGCAGGGCTTATTTTCAAGGGCAGTGGTTTTTACGAGACGGATTTTAAGGACAAGAAGGGCACGCCGCCCGCGAAGACTAAGAGCGGCAATGGCTCGGAAAAGACCGCCGAGAAGAAGCCTGCGACCAAATCCGAAAGCGCCAAGCCGTCCAAGCCGTCCAAGGCGGCGTCTTCGGCCAAGGACTGATTTGTTTTGAGGCAATGCCTTCCCCGCGGGGACGACAACCGCGCATGGACCCGGTCCAGGGCATACCGAGGAAAGTCACGGGAGACTATAATGGGTACGGAACGGACCGACGCCCTTCGGGCACGCAACGACCAGTGCATCATTAATACCTACGGCACGCGGAACCTGGCCCTCACCCGCGGCGAGGGCGTCCGCGTCTGGGATGCGGATGGCAAGGAATATCTCGACTTCTTCGCGGGGATTGCCGTGTGCAACCTGGGCCATGCCCACCCCACGGTAACCGAAGCCATTCGCGAGCAGGCCGGCAAGCTGCTGCATGTCTCGAATCTCTACTACATCGAGCCGCAGATTCAACTGGCCGAAATGCTGTGCGCCAACTGTTTCGCGGACCGGTGGTTTTTCTGCAACAGCGGCGCCGAGGCCAACGAAGCGGCCATTAAGCTGGCGCGGCGCTATTGGGCGCAAAAGGGCACGCCCAAACCGGGTATCGTGACGGCCAGGGAGTCTTTCCATGGCCGCACGCTGGCCGCCATCACCGCCACGGGCCAGCCCAAGTACCACGAAGGTTTCGCCCCCATGGTGCCGGGTTTCACCTATGTCCCTTACAACGACGTGGCCGCCCTCGAAGCCGCTGTTACCCCGGAGACGGGCGCCGTATTGTTGGAGCCGATCCAGGGCGAGGGCGGGGTGCGCGTGCCCCACGCCAGCTACCTCAAGCAGGTGCGCGCCCTGTGCGACGCAAAGAAGATCCTGCTCATCCTGGATGAAGTGCAGACGGGGCTGGGACGGACGGGCACCCTTTTCGCCCACCAGGACTACGGCATGACGCCGGATATTATGACCCTTGCCAAGGGCTTGGGCAACGGCGTGCCCATTGGCGCCATGGGTTGCACCGAGGAGGCCGCCTCCGGTTTCGGCCCCGGGTCGCACGCGGCGACCTTCGGCGGAAACCCCCTGAGTTGCGCCGCCGCCGTGGCCACGCTGGAAGCCATCCTGGCGCCCAACTTCATCGAAAGCGCCGCCGCCGTGGGCGAATACTTCGTGGACGGATTGAAGGATCTCGCGAAGGACAACGATGATATCGTCGAAGTGCGCGGAAAAGGACTTATGATCGGCGTCGAGTTCAAGGAAACGGTAATGCCTCTCGTGGGTAAACTCATCGCCTCCGGCGTGATCTGCGGACCGGCCGGCCCCAACGTACTGCGCTTTGTGCCGCCCCTCATCATCACCAATGATCAGGTTGACCGGGTTCTCTCGATTCTCGCGGCCTGTCTTCGGGAGACGGCTCGATGAAAGACCTGATTTCGCTGGCCGATTGCACGGCCGATCAAATCCTTGGCCTGCTCGATTTGGCCGATGAACTCAAGGCGAAGCAGCACGCCGGGGAGCCGCACCGGATGCTCGCAGGCAAGTCCCTGGCCATGATCTTCGAGAAGCCCAGTCTGCGCACGCGGGTGACCTTTCAGACCGGCATTTTTCAACTCGGCGGCCAGGGCGTGCTCATCGACACCACCCTGGGGAAACGGGAGTCCGTGCCCGACGTGGCGCGTAATCTCGACCGGTGGGTGGATGGCATCATGGCGCGCACCTTCAGCCACCACCACGTCATCGAGCTGGCGGAATACGCGGAGGCCCCCGTCATCAACGCGCTGACCGACCTGCTCCATCCCTGCCAGATTCTCGCCGATACCCAGGCCCTCCGGGAGCACAAGGGTCACGACCTGGACAGCCTCAAACTCGCCTTCGTGGGGGATGGCAACAACGTCTACCACAGTTGGGTCAACCTCGCCGCGAAGCTCCCCCTCAACGTCACCCTCGTCTGTCCGGAAGGGTACGAAGGCGATGGCGCCATTCTGGCGGCGGCCCGCGCGACCGCGAAGGGGCGCCTGGACGTTACCCATGATCTCGAAGAGGGCCTGCGTGATGCCGACGCGGTCTACACGGACGTGTGGGCCAGCATGGGGCAGGAGGAAGAAACCGCCGTGCGGGAAAAGGCATTCGCCCCCTACCAGGTGAACGGGGCGGTCATGGCCCTGGCCAAGCCGGACGCGGTGTTTATGCACTGCCTCCCCGCCCATCGCGGCAGCGAGGTCACCGACGAAGTGATGGACGGTCCCCGGTGTATCGCCTTTGACGAAGCGGAAAATCGTCTCCACGCGCAGAAGGCCGTTATGGCCACGCTCATGGGATGAGTGAGAAAGTGCGCTGAAGCGTACCCTAACCCGGCCAGGCCGGGTTAGCTGAACGTTGACGGCGGGACGCATGTCCCCGTGAACGCTTGCATTATTTTTTCAGCAACCACACCTCCGCCAGACGGGACTGCTGCCGCCAGTTCAGGGCTTCATCCCCCGGCGGCGTGTCCCAGGTAAGCACGAGTTTCCGATCCGCCACGTATCGGGGGGGGACCGGGAAATCCCGGGTTTCCCCCATTTTCACCCCCGTGGCCGGTGCGTCCACCAGGTCGCCGTCCAGGCGGAGCAGAAAGGTGCCGTAGCCGCTGCAACGCACGGTGTAGGCGGCCGCCGGGTCCAGCCCCTCGTAGACCACCGCCTCGGGGTAGTTCATGGTGACCTGCCAGGACAGACGGGCACGGCTCTTTCCCTGGTCCCACCACCACAGGGTCGGCTCCGGGTGGGCTTCTTCGCCGGGCTCGGTGAAGACAAAGGGACTGCGCCTCACATGGGGGGATTGGGCCGGGTTGCCCACGTCGTCGTAATAGCTGCCCGGCCCGGGATCTTCCCAGCGGGCGAGCGTCACGAGACGTTCGGCTTTTTCCGCTTCCCCGGTCATGGCGCGAATCTTCTCGAACTCATCTTCCAGCCACCACCGGTTGTTCAGGGGGTAGTCGATGAAGTCGAGAAAAGCCCCCCGTTCCGCGCCGGAAGCGTGGTACCTGGAAACGCTGGTCTGCAAACCACACGAGCGGAACAGGGTTTCGCAAAGGCTTTCGATGCGGGTCCGCAGTGCCGGACTCTCCGGGTGGTCGACGCTTCGCTTCAATACCGCCATGGCCGCCTTTATCGTCTCCTCGGCGCCCCGCCGTTTCGCCCCGGCAAGAATGGCGTTGGCCGCTTCTTCAAGGCGGGTCTCGCGGAGGAGCCTGCGCCGTGTGTAGGCGTCGAAGCAGGCGCGCAACTGGAACATCTGCCAGCGCCAATGGGTGGCCAGTCCCGGCGTGTTCCGTTCGAGCCGCCGCCAGTATTGCAGCGTGGCCTCCACGCCGCCGTTTTCCGCCAGCGGTCCCCGCCAGTTGTTTTCCAGGGCAAAGAGGCCGTCGGCGGCGGCCTCCGCGACGGCGGGGCCGAAGTGAGCCCGGCAGTAATCCGTGAGTACGTCCCGGAGATTCGCGCCGGGATCCCAGCCCAGGGCGCTCCAGACCACCTTGTTCACGTCATCGTGAACGCCATCGGAATAGGCGATGAAACCGTCGCTGTACGGGGCGAACCAGTTGTGAATGTACGCATATTGCACGGGCCGGGGATTGATGGCCTCACGGCCCAGGGTGAGTGCCAGCGCCTGGTCCCACCAGGGCACGGGGTACTGACAGAGCTTATTGTGGGTAATGTCCGGGTAGAGACGAAAGCGGTATTTTCGGGGTAAGACGCGCCGGGTTTCGGGAATGGGTGGTGCGCCCGGACCCGCCACCAATCCGCCCAGCCAGTCCGGCGACTCCCGCCGCAGGTAGTCCATGACATAATCGATCTCCTTCGTGTAGAAGTGCTGGAGCGAAAGCCACACACGGGCGTTCGGGTGGAGCGGGATCAGGCGTCCGGCGATGTCCGCCAGGAAGGGAAGGACGAGCTCCGGGGGATTACCGCCGGGATCGCCCCCGGGAAAGAAGACCCCGGTCAGTTCCTCGCAGTCCCGGTAGAGCTGCGCATGTTTTTCCAGGGCCTCGGCCCGCGCTTTGCCGTCGCGGAGATCAAAATCCGCCGGTGTCCAGACCCAATAGTCCAACCCGTAGCGGTGGCAAATCCCGCTGATCCGCCGGTTCATTTCCCGGCGGTCCAGTTTCATCACGGGCGAGGGTTGGCCGTCCTGGAAAGGGATATTCTCGATACTGTTGACCCCGAAGAAGGTGAGCTCACGGATGTACTGGTCATACTGGTCCGGCGTCCACGCGTCCCATGAATTCGCCGTGGCGCGATAGCCCAGTTGGTGGCCCCGGATCGGGTAGGCCGGCGCGGTGGCCACATCGAACGCGGGGTCGGCCAGCACACGGTCCGGCCCCCAATCCAATGCGCGGAGCAACCGGCCCACCCCGTACAAAGCGCCCCGGCCATCGGCGCCAATCACCCAGATTACGGGAGGACGGCCCCTCTCGACAAAAACGCGAAAACCCTCCGGACGGGTCTCCGGCAGGTCGGTGCCGGGACGAACGGGAATGGCGCGCTGCCATGCCGGAACGCTGGTTGCCGACGAGATGGCAATGACCGTGCGTTGCGGCGGCCAGGCCGTGGTGGTGGCCAGGTGAATCCCCGTGCGCTTTGCCACTTCCCCGGCCAGCACCTCCGCCGCCGCGCGTTCACCGGGGGGCAACGGACCGGGACGAACCACGATCACGGCATCACGCAGGTCCACCGGGGCAGCGCCCATCGCCAAGCCATTTGAGGCAAGACAACAAAGCAGGATACCCAACAGGCCGGCGGGAGAGGAGCATCCGGAAAGGGCAAAAGGTTTCATGGTCATAACTTTCCAGGGTCGTGAGAGGACAGGGGCAGCATGTGCGAAAACCTTGGCGCGGGCATCCTACGCGAGAAAGACATACCGCAAGAGCAGGAGGAGGGCAACTCCGTACAGGACGGGATGGGGATCGCGCCATCGTCCCGTGCATAGTTTGATGATGACATAGGAAACACAGCCCGCACTGATGCCCTCGGCGATGCCATAGCCCAGGGGCATAATGGTCAGGGTGAGAAAAGCCGGGACCGCTTCGGTGAGGTCATCCCAGCGGATCTTGCGCAAGGGGGCGAGCATGAGCACTCCCACCAGGATCAGGGCGGGGGCCACGGCGGGGTGCATACGCACGAAAGAACCTTCGATCCCCAGGACGGCGGCGTAGTATTGCGGTCCCATATCGTGGCCCACGATGGCGACCACGGGAGCCAGGACAATACCGCCGAGGAAGCAAAGTCCGGTCACCACGGCGGCCAGCCCGGTGCGGGCGCCCGCGGCCACCCCGGCGGCACTCTCGATGTAGGTAGTGACGGTGGATGTGCCCATGAGCGCGCCACCGCAGGTGCCCAGGGCATCGGCCATGAAGGCCCGCCCCGCGCGGGGGAGCGTGCCGTCCTTCCGCAGGAATCCGGCCTGGGCGCTCACCCCCACCAGGGTACCCACCGTGTCGAAAAGGTCCAGGAAGAAAAAGATGGCGATGGCAAGCAGGGCGTCCTGCCAGCGCGTAAACAACTCGGCGAAATCAAGCTGGAGAAAGGTGCCTGCGGAAAGGTGGATTTGGGGAATGTCGCGTGACACCACACCCGTGACAAGGCCCAGCCCGGTCGTCGCCAGGATACCGATGAGGATGCCGCCACGAATGCCGCGCGCCATGAGTATGACCATCACCAGCAGGCCAAAAAGCGAAATGAGGGGCGCGCCATGGTTCAGGGGACCGAGTTTCACCATGGTGGCGGGATCACGGATGACAATCCCGCTCCACTGAAATCCCACGAACGCAATGAAGAGCCCTATGGCGGGGCCAATGGCGTGCTTGAGGGTGTCGGGAAGAATCTCGATGACTTTTTCGCGGATTCGGAAGACCGCAAGCAATACAAAAAGGAGGCCGGATATGAACACGATGGCGAGACCGGCCTGCCAACCGAAACCCATGGCGCCGCAGACGGCGAAAGCGAAAAAGAAGTTCTCCCCCATGCCCGGACCCAGGGCGTAGGGATACCGCGCGAGGAACCCCATGAGGAAACAGGCGAGGGCGGAGGCGAGGCAGGTGGCGAGAAGGACGGAGCCGGGGTCCATGCCGGTAACGCCCAACACAGTGGGCTGGACAAAGATGATGTAGCTCATGGTGGCGAAGGTGGTCATCCCCCCGACCACCTCGCGCCGCACGGTGGAACCGGCGGCCTGGATGGCAAAATAGGATTCGAGTCTGTTCACCGCATTTCCCCGACAAAATTTCCGGACCGTCTTCCCCCGCGCAAAACGATAGCAGAGTCAGGGCCATAATGCACGCCGGGGAATACGCCGGACGGACGGCACGCCCACACCATCCCTTCCCCGGGAGAACCGCGGGAAGGGGAGTGCGGATGTCCGATTCCCGGGGGCTTGAAGCGGGCGGGCATGGGTCCGCATACTGGTACGGGTTGACACGGTCCACGTGGCGGGCCGCTTCCGTATCGTCAAAACACTTTGAGGAGTCGTTGTAATGCGCTGTACAGCTTTGTTGGTGAGTTGGGTGCTTGTGTGTGCCGCGGTGAACAGTTGGGCGGGACCGGATGTCTCGAAGGATCTTTCCGTGGGGGGCACACCGTGGCTGCGCACCATGGTGACGCCTTTCGACCCCGAACGCGCGGAAGAAACCTACAAGGTCTACACCCATGTGCTCGATTTCGCGGGCAAGACACCCATCACGAAAGGTCCGGGCGGTCTTTTCCCGCACCACCGGGGCCTCTTTATCGGCTGGAAAGACACGCTGGTCAACGGTGTGGATTACGACACGTGGCACATGCCCAATTGTTTGCAGAATCATGTGGCGTGGGTAAAGGTGGACGAGGGCGACACGGCCTCCGAGCAGGTCGAGAAGATCTCCTGGACCAGCCGTGACGGCAAGCCCTTTATCCAGGAGGAGCGCACGATCAGGGCCATCGCCTGCCCCCAGGGGCACCATGTCATTGATTTTCAATCGGTGTTGAACTCGGTGGCGGGCACCATCGAACTCAAGGGCGACCTCCAGCACGCGGGCATGCAGATCCGCATGGCGAACGAAGTAAGCGAGCACCGGGATACCACCCATTACATCCTTCCCGAGGGTGTTAAGGAGCAGAAGGATAACAAGGTCGTGGGCGCCTGGTGGGTCTGCGGAAGCATGGTGGTGGGCGGAAAACGCTACTGGATTATCCACATGACCCCGCCGGACCATCCGGGCGGCCAGCCGGTCTATTCCATCCGCCCTTACGCCCGTTTCGGCGCCTTCAGCGAGCACACACTGAAAGAGGGTGCCCCGCTCCGTCTGCGTTACCGCATCGTCGTCTCGGAGAAGGAACTGACACAGGCGGACTGCGAAAAGATATACCAGGCCTACACGGATTCCCTGAAGTGATTTTCGGCGTGATGAGCGACACCCACGGCAACCGCGCACTCATGCACCAGGTGGCCGATGCCATGGTGGCCGCGGGGGCCGGGGTGATTATCCATCTCGGCGATGATTACGAGGATGGCGAGGAATTACGCATGGCCGGGCATCGCGTGTTGCTGGTGCCCGGTCTCTGGTGCCCGGCGTACCGGAGCGGACGGGTGCCCAGGACGTTGCGGGAAACATTCGGCTGGCTTACGGTGGCCTGCGCCCACGCGCCCGACGACTTGCGCGGCCCGGAGCGCCGCGCCATGCTGCTGCTGCACGGCCACACGCACCGGGCCATGGTGATGGCGCGGAACGGGGTGGTGTGGTTGAACCCGGGGCATTTGAAGCGTCCCTTCGACCGTGGTGAAAAGGCCTCCTACGCTTCCGTGCATGTGGAGGACAAAGGGTTCCGGTGCGTCCTGCACGAATTGAACGGAGCGGTGCGATCCGAGCGGCGCTTTTCGCGGAAAACCCTGGCGCGTAAGGATCGGGCATCATGATGTCCGCCGGCGACTACACCAGGCCCTGCGCCCAATGCGGCCGACCCATGGGGCGCACCCGTGGCGTCTGTCCCGAGTGCGGCCATATGACGCCCTGGTTCAAAGTCCGCCTTTTCGGCGGCGGCGGCTGCGCCCTTATCGCGTTCATCGGCATCCTGGTAATGTTTTTCATGGGATTGGGCGCAAAGTAAGCCCGTGGGAAGGGCATTTGCCCCTTTCCCCCGCCACGCAGTAAGATCACCAGGAATATACGACCGCCCCGGGGTGGTTTCAGAGCGTGAAGAGGGGATGGGGGATTACGGGTTGCGTGGTCCACAGTCGCGTGGCCAAGCCATCATAAGGAGTACAGGCATGACCCGAAAGCGCATGACCAGACGTTCTTTTCTCGCCACGACCGCTTCCGCCGGCGCGGCCTTCGCCCTGGGCGCCGGCCGGGCGAAAGCCGCCGGGAAAAGCACGGGTCGCGTGGTGATCCTGGGATTCGACGGCATGGAGCCGGGTATCGTGGGCGAGATGATGGACCGGGGTAATTTGCCGAACCTGGCCAAGCTGCGCACTCAAGGTGTTTTCGCGCCTCTTGGCTCGACCATCCCCCCCCAGTCCCCCGTGGCCTGGTCCTCCTTCACCACCTGCAAGAATCCCGGCGGCCACAACATTTACGACTTTATCCGCCGGAATCCGGGCACGCCCGGCGGGCGTTCCGGCCCCATGCCGGCCGTGGGCACGGGCGAGGTGAAGCACCCGGAATTCAACAGTGACGGCGGTCTGAAAACACCGGCGACCCCCGTTGATTACCGCACGGGCGCGTCGTTCTGGAGCGTGGCCGATGCCCAGGGCAAGCGCTGCAAGATCCTGAACGTCCCCTTCGCCTACCCGGGCGACACCATGAAGCACGGGGTACAGCTTTCCGCCCTCGGCGTGCCCGACCTGCGCGGCACCACGAGCACGTTCATTACGCTGGCGGAGGGGCTCGGTCCGAACGAAGTCGCGGCCCGGCTTTCCGGCGGGAAGAACATGGCCCTCGACTTCAACGGGGGCGACACGGCCAAGGTTCGCGTGCCCGGCCCGCGCAACAAGCAGTACCGTTTCCGGGACCCCAATGCCTATACGAAAACGGATCTCACCATCTCGGTGGACCGTGCGTCGGGCCGGGGGCGGATCAGCAGCGGAAGCCAAAAGGTCGAAATCAAGTTGGGGGAATGGTCCGAGTGGCTTCATCTCGAGTATCCCATGACACCAAGCTACACGGCCTACGGCATCACCCGTTTCTACCCGCTTGAAATGGGGGATAAGATCCGGATTTACATGGCGGCCCAGCAGTACGATCCGGCGCGCCCCTACGCCCCCATCTCCTCGCCGGGCGATTACGCCAACGACCTGGCCGGACGCTACGGCCCGTTCAAAACCATAGGCTGGGCCTTCGATACGCACGCCCTGCGCCAGGACGCCCTCACGGAGGAGGCCTTTCTGCGCGACGTGGAGCAAACCATGGCCTGGCGCGAGCGGCTCACCCTCGACGAGATTGATCGTGGCGATTTCGACCTGCTCATCTCCGCCTGGACCGCCACCGACCGCGTTGGGCACATGTTCTGGCGCTACCGGGACGAAAAGCACCCGCTCTACAATCCGGAGATGGCGAAGAAATACGGTAAGACCCTGGAGAAGGTTTACCAGGTGTGCGACCGCATCACGGGCAACGTCATGGCCAAACTCCGGGAGGACGACCTGGTCATGATCCTTTCGGACCACGGCTTTGAGTCGTGGCGAACGGCCTTTGATCCGAACAACTGGCTGGTGGAGCACGGCTACCTCAAGCTGAGCAACCCCACCTTGGCGCGGGACCGCGGCTTCCTGTTGGGAATCGACTGGGCGAACACGCAGGTCTACGCCGTGGGGCTGAGTTCCATGTACATCAATATGGCGGGCCGCGAAAGCAAGGGGATCGTGAAGCGGGGCGACGCGAAGAACCTGGTGGCCAAGGTGCGTGATGAAATGCTGGGAATAACCAATCCCGCCACGGGCGAAAAGGTTCTCGACAACATTTACACGTTTGAGAACTTTACGGGCGAATCGGCTGCGAACGCCCCGGATTTCTCCATGGGCTATGCCCGCTACTACCAAGCCGCGAAGAGCGCCGCGAAAGGCGCCGTGAGCGACAAGCGCTTCACGCCCAACCTGGACAAATGGAGCGGTGAACATGCCGCCGCCGACGTGGCACGCCTGCCGGGCGTCTTCTTCTGCAACCGGAAAGCACAAAACACCGCGCCCAACATTCGCGACCTGGGCGTGACCGCGCTCCGCCACCTCGGCGTGGATGTTCCCGCCGACTTCGAGGGCGAGGTTATCGTGTAGCCCTGCGCTTCGCAGGATGCAGGAAGCCCCGGCGCGCCGCGATGGCATGCCGGGGCTTGTGCGTGATGGTTGGGTTGTCGCGGTTATATCCAGTTGGCCGAACGGGCTTCCTGCATGGCCATGCTGTAGTTCATCATGTCATCATCGCCGCCTTCCAGGGCAACGAAGGACTCGACAAAACCCATGAGCTCCGGTGCCGGCGGCGTGATCCCGAACTTGCGCGCCACGTCCACGATCACCGTATCCAGGCCGTACTTTTGGGCCACGGCGATAAAGGCGCGTATGTGGCCGATGCGGCGCTTCTTGGCCCCGTAGACCCAGTTGGATACACCCAGCGCGAGATGAACGCCTTTCATTTCCGGATCCTGCCGTATTTTCCGGATGGCGTGGAAAGAGTTGTGGGTGTGGGACGCCTTGGGATTGCCCATGGGATCAATGCAGCCATCGGACGCGATGCCCAGGGTCACGGCGTCGAAGTAGATCTCCCCGGGGGCAAAACCGGCTTCCCGTGTAATGGCGAACATTTCCCTGGCGGCATTGTAGATTTCATCCGTCGATTTGAGCGGCCCTTCGGAACCCACCAGCAGACAGACGGCGCTGAAGGTATGCTGTTTGCGAAGGTCGAGAAGGGCCTGGCACTTCTCACGGTCCACGTAAGGGATACTGTTGACCAGGGGGGGGCGGGCACCTTCCAGTTCAAACCACTGTTCAAGGCCCGCGCGGAGCACGTTCTGATCGGAACTGTCGATGCAGGGCGGCACGCCGTCACCGTGAAGAAACACCTGCCGCACCACTTCCCGCATGAAGGCCGGGGCATCGGGCGCATCCAAAGCATCGACATTCAGGTCGATATAGTCCGCCCCTTGTTTGGCCTGCGATTGAATCAATTCCTCCAGTACGAAGAGTCCGCGATTGGGCGTGGTGAAGGCCTGGTCCCCCAGGTCGAGCAGCGTTTGCAACGCCGCGCCTGCCAACGGGATCGATGCGTGGATCAATTCGGCAATCTGAATCAAGCCGCTACCCTCCAGGGGATTTTTTCGGGCCGTGTGGTCGCGGCCAAAGAAGTGGTTCAGCAGGGAGGAGGAATTCTGAAGCGTGGGATCCCGTTGCGGCAGCGCCGCCTCGCGGAACGCTTCAAGCTGGCCGTAGTGCAGCAACCGGCTGTAGACCGTCTCGCCCACGCAAACCTTGTTGGGGTTGCTGCCGCACATGCCGTCCGGGCTGGCATCGCCGCACGGTGGATTCCCCAGGCCCTTGGAACACCCGCCCTTGGTGCAGGCGTACTGGTTTTCCGCCAGGAAGCAGTCCCCGCAGTGTTCGCATCCGTAGAGCATGCCCTTGCCGAAGCCTTCGAGACAATTGAAGAAGCGGTACAACGCGCCCTCCCGCTCCGCGGAATGATCGAAGGGGGTGAGGACGGCCTTGGCGACACCGTGAAGCGCGCCGCTTTCTTCCATGACGAGACTGTGCGCCAGGTTCGAGAAGGGGACCGTGGCCTTTACTTTCACTTTCGGCGCTTCATGCTCCTCGGCCGGGAAGGTGAGATTGTCGCGGTGTTCCCGCCAGTCCTCGATAGAGACGGCGGTCTTCACGATGGACGCGATCTCGTCGATGGATTTGAAGTCGCCCGGCTTGCCCAAGTCGGCGCCCCCATAACCCAGTTGCTTGAACATGGCCAGTTGCTGTCCCGCCCGCGCCAGGATGTCCGCCGGTTGATCGGCCACCAGCCGCTTGATCAGATCATCCGTCACCACGCAACCGGGGAGGCTCTGCATGTGCCGGGCCGCCACCGCGCTCAGAACCAGCACGTTGCCCAGGATGGGTGCGCCCACGTCGCCAAGCTCGTCGATAAGCCGTTCCGATCGCTCGGAATCCCAGCCCGATTGGCACACGAGGAAGGCCGCCCGCTGACGAACTTTCTTCGCGGCCTTGATGTATTGCATGGCCAGGCTTCCAGGGGTGTATTTGAAGGGCGACACGGCGCCCCCGGCATGGATGAGCGGAATGGAGGCCAGCTCCTCGACGCTCTTGGCCTTGCGGAGGAGCGTGGCGTTGAACGCCTTGACCAGCTCGAGAAGCCCCAGCGAGTCCACCTCGAAAACACCCTTTGAAGCGACGGGCTTGTCGCCCGTCAGCGCCAGAATGGTGGATACGCCGTTTTCAACGAGCCCCGTGAGCAACGTCCGCACAGCGTCGGCGTTCATATCCTTCCCCGTGACGTGCGGAATGACCTCAATCGACTCGGGCAGGCCATGGTCGCGCAGGATGGCAAGCGCGCCGAGATGGTCATAGGTGAGGCTGCCCCCCGGATTCTGCGTCAGCGAAATGGCGGGAAAAACAATGCCATGAGAGGCGTACTTCTCCGACAATTCGGGCAGTCCCCGGGCGACTTCCGCCACCTTGACGACATCTTCCCGTGAATGAGGCGAAAACTCCACGACAACGGTGAAAGTTCCCTTTTGAAGCGACTCTACGGTTCCCACGACCCTATCTCCTCTTAGCCCACCAAGCGGGGACAATGATTTTGACGCGGGAGTATACTGTCTTACCCGTCTATTAGCAACAAAAAAAATCAACAATCCGGGCATCCCTCGATAAGACCGTCATTGCGAGGGACGAGCCGTGGCACGATAGCGAAAGTACGCTTTTGCGAAAGCGGAGACGTGTCTGTCCCGCCTTCGCGGGGATGACGGTAACGTGGAAGCGGTTTCCAGCCGCATTGAATGCGACAGGATGGCGCATACATGCCGCCGTCAGTTCAGGTCATGGGGTAAGATACGCTATCCTCTTCCTTTCCGAAAGGTTGTGTTCAAACCAGTAGAGGTCGCCATGAATCGGGTTGCTCCCTGTCGAAGTGTTGTTCTTTCCCTGGTCTCGTTCCTTTTCCTCCCCGCCCTGGCCGTTGGGGCGGACCTTTACCCGGCCGCCTTGCGCTGTGAGTACGGGGTTAACCCCCTTGGTATCGACAATTTGCCGCCACGATTGAGTTGGCAATTGCGGATGACGGAACGCGATGTCCCCGGCCCGGTGCAAACGGCCTACCAGGTCCTTGCCGCGAGCACCCCGGCATGGCTCACCGAAGGAAAGGCGGACTGTTGGAACTCGGGCAAGGTGACAAGCGGAGGCCAGTTGCTGGTTCCCTACGGCGGGACGGCGCTCACGTCGGGACAACGCGTCTATTGGTGCGTGCGGGTGTGGGACGGTCAAGACCGGCCTTCCGATTTCTCCGCCCCGGCGTGCTTCGAGGCGGGACTACTCAACGGGGAGGACTGGGAAGGCGAATGGATTGGAGTGCCGGGACCACCCCCGAAGGATGAGAACGACCTGTTTCGCGACCACCCGGCCCCGCTGCTGCGCAAGACCTTCGTCATCGATAAGCCCGTCCGCCGCGCCCGCGCCTACGTCACCGGGTTGGGCTATTACGAGTTGCGCCTCAACGGGACGAAGGTGGGGGATCACGCGCTGGATCCCGCCTGGACCAGTTACGACAAGCGCGTGCTCTACAGTACCTACGACATCACCGCCCAACTTCGGTCGGGGGAGAACGCCGTGGGCATCCTCCTCGGCAACGGTTGGTACAACCCCCTCCCGCTGAAGATGTGGGGATCGCTCAATATCCGCGACTACCTGGCCACCGGTACGCCCCGCGCCCTGCTGCAACTCGACATCGACTATGAAGACGGCACGCACCAATCCGTCGTTACGGATGCCTCCTGGCGTTGCGCGGACGGACCGATTCTCAAGAACAGCGTCTACCTGGGGGAGGTGTATGACGCACGCCGGGCGCTTCCCGGCTGGGATACGGCGGGATTCGACGACACGGCGTGGGAGGCGGTTTCGGCCCTGGAGGCGCCCCGAGGCGTCCTCCGTGCCCAGGCCGTCGAACCCATCCGTGTGACGGAAACCATCCCGCCCGTGGCCCTCACCGAGCCGAAACCCGGGGTCTATCTCTACGACCTGGGCGTAAACTTCGCTGGGCGGGTGCGCTTCACCGCCGAAGGCCCTTCGGGTACCGTCGTGCGCCTGCGCCACGGCGAACTGTTGAACGACGACGGCACGCTCAATCCCAACACGGCCGCCTGCGGCCAGATTAAGGGCCGCTCCGTGCCCGAGGGTTCCCTGGCCCCCGCCAACGCCTACCAGGAAGACACCTTCATCCTTTCGGGCAATGGTCGGGAGACCTTCCAGCCGCGTTTCACCTTCCACGGATTCCGCTACGTCGCCGTTACGGGATTGCCCCACGCCCCGGCCCTGGGGGACCTGCTCGGGGAACGCCTTTGCTCCGACGTGAGGCGGACCGGGTATTTTGAGTGCTCCAACGACCTCTTCAACCGCATCCAGGCCATGACCGTGCGCACCATTGAAAGCAATCTCCTCGGTGTGCAGTCCGACTGTCCCACGCGGGAGAAGTTTGGCTACGGCGGGGATATTGTCGCGTGCGGCGATGCCTGCCTCTACAACTTCGACATGGCCCGTTTCTACGCGAAAGTCGTGCGTGACCTCGGCGACGCACAGCGCTCCAACGGCGCCTTCACCGAGACCGCGCCCTTCGTGGGTATCGGCATCCCGGGCCTGGGTGAAGGCGGTGGACCCGTCGGCTGGGGCACGGCCCACCCCATGCTCCTGCAACGGCTGAACCAACGCTATGGGGAAAAACGGCTTCTGAAGGAACAATACGAGAACGCCCGCCGCTGGGTTGATCTCCTGCTTGAAACGGCGGACGACTATGTCCTCGACAACGGTATCGGCGACCATGAATCCCGGGTGCCCAGGGAGACCGATGTTTCGGGTACGGCCTTTCTCTACCAGAACGTCGTGTGGCTCCGTGCCCTGGCGGAATCCCTGGGAGACACGGCGGAGCGGGACCGGCTTGGCGAAATCATGGGGAAGATTCGCGCGCGCTTCCGCGCGGCCTTTTACCATGCCGACACGGGCGCCGTCGGGTCGGGCACCCAGGCCGACCAGGCTTTCGGCCTGTATCTTGACCTGTTGCCCGAAGCGGACCGTGCCAAGGCCCTGGCCTGGCTGAAACGCGATATCCTGGAAAAGAACGGGGGGCACCTCACCACCGGCATCTTCGGCACCAGGTACCTCTTCGACGTGGCCATCCGGTACGACGACAGCGCTCTGGCCTACACCGTGGCCCTGCAGACCACCGAACCCGGCTGGGGTTACATGCTGGAGAAGGGGGCCACCACCCTGTGGGAACATTGGGCCTTCAGTGACAGTACCTACTCCCACAATCACCCCATGTTCGGTTCAATCAGCGAATGGTTCTACCGGGGGGTGGCCGGTATCCGGGAGATCACCTGCCGGACGGACGGCCCGGGGCGGGTGATCATCGCGCCCCAACCGGGCGGCGATCTTACCTGGGCCAAGGCTGCCTGCGCTTCGCCCTACGGCACCATCGGAAGCGCCTGGCGCATCGACGGCGACCGCTTTGAATTGACCGTAACCCTTCCCGTCGGCATGCGCGGCCTGATCACGATGCCACGCCGGTTCGCCGGCGAGACCACGGTGGTATCCGGTTTCGCGCGGCCATCGGAAGCCCGGGGCACCTGGGAAGCGGGCCCGGGACGGTCGGTGTTGCGCGCCCGCGCGAAGGGCTGACCGCCCCCGGGAAGATGAAGGTCCGAGGAGCCATGGGACGGATGGGACCTGTGAGACCTATGGGTTCTGTGGAGCCCATGCGGCTTATTCGTCCCATAGGTTCTATTCGTCCCATCCAATACACCCTACGCTCGGATCACACCCAGCGCCGTGTCGATATTGCCGAAGGGCGCGCTGACCTGGATGCCCGCGATGCGGTCGCGCACGCGGTCCACCATTTCCCGTGCTATGGCAATACCCTCCTGGCGCTGATCGTCCTTGCCGTCCACGGAGGCCATGCGTTTCATCACCTCGTCGGGCACGTTCACGCCGGGCACTTCGTTCTGCATGAAGGAAGCGTTGCGGAAACTGGCCAGGGGCCAGATGCCCGCCATGATGGGAATATGCAGATCTTCCACCGCGTCGAGAAAACGGAGCAGGGCGTCCGTGTCGAAGACCGGTTGGGTGATGGCGAACTCGGCGCCCGCCTCCACCTTTTCACGAAAGCGGCGCACTTCGCGGTCCTGGTCAAGGGCCGTGGGGTCGGCGCCGACCCCGATGACGGCATTGGTTTTGGGGTTGATGGCCTGCCCGCCAATGTCGATGCCCCGGTTCAGGCGGTCCTGGATGGCGCACATGCCGATGGAGTCCACGTCGAAGACACCGCTGGCAAAGGGATAATCCCCCAGCTTGGGCGGGTCCCCGGTAACGAAAAGGATATTGGGGATACTGCACGCCGCGCAGGCCAACAGGTCGGCCTGCATGCCGATGAGATTCCGGTCGCGCGCGCAGAAGTGAAGAATCACCTCGATCTGCGCTTCCCGTTGCACGCGGAAGGCGGTCACCAAGGGCGACATGCGGGAACTGGCGCGCGGACCGTCGGGCAGGTTCAGGGCGTCCACGCCCTGGCGGTACAGTTTCTTCGCCTTCGCGATGGTCGCCGTGAGGTCATAACCGCGCGGCGGAAGGATCTCCACGGTGGTGACCCATTGGCCCCGGGCCAGGCGGCTCGCGAGGCGCGAACGGTCGGCCCAGGGCGTGGGCTCCTGTTCCGCCACGTTGTCCTGGAGGGCCACCCGGGGGATATCCACTTTTCTTCGCGCCAGGGGCTTGAGGCGTTGGGCAATTTCTTTGATGTGATCGGGCGAGGTGCCGCAACATCCGCCCACCGCCGAGACACCCACTTCCACGTAGCGTTGCGCGTAGCTGGCGAGGTAGGAAGGCGAACACATGTAAAGCTGTCGCCCTTCCACGTCCTTGGGAACGCCCGCGTTGGGCTGCACGATGAGCGGAAGGTCGATGAGCCGGACCGCCTGTTCCGCGGCCGCCAGCAGGGCATCGGGACCGACGCCACAGTTCAGCCCCCAGGCCAAGGGCGCGGGAAGCCCTTCGGGCAGGGGCGCCAGCAGGCGGGCGAGGGGTTCGCCCGAGGCCGATTCCCCGTTCTGGTAGACCGTGCAGGACAGAACGAAAGGCATGTCGGCGAAATCGCCCATCACCGCGGCGCAACGTTCGAGATCCGTCCGGCTTCGCTGGGTCTCGAAGAAGATGAGATCGGCCCCCGCCTCGGTCAGGCTTCGCACCTGGGCGGCAATCGCCGCCATGCCGTCGCCGCTTTTCTCCGGCAGCGTTGCGGGAAGCGGGCCGATGGAACCCGCGACAAAGACGGGTCGCCCCGCCGCGTCCGCCGTTTCCCGCGCCAGCGCCACGGCGGCGCGGTTAATGGCGTCGGCCTGCTCGCCCAGTCCAAACTTGCCCAGGCCGAGGGCGTTTGCGCCGAAAGTGTTGGTGGTGAGTACATCGGCCCCGGCTTCGCAATAGTCGTCATGGATGGCACGCACGAGCTTGGCGTCCGTCAGGCACAACTCGTCGTAGCAGCGGTTCGTGAACACGCCACGGCGGTAAACCTCCGTGCCGATGGCTCCATCGAATATAACCGTCCCTTCACTTAAGGCATTGCTCAATGTCTTGACCGGGTCCATTCAATTCTCCCAATAGGCCAAACAACAGAAAAGCCGGTCACGCCGAACCGGCCGTTTCACGGAAAGCATAGCATACCGGCAACCTCGCGGTGCCTCGTTTCTGCGAGCCGAACCCGCCCCTTGCCTTCGGGTTTGTTAAGACCGAGGACATCATACTAAACTGTTCTCCAACATGCGAAGTGCCTTGGTGTCCGTCCATGGGTTGTGAAATATTTTGGTATGAAAGCCCCCGGAATTACCACCATGGTGAGCATCAGGAGCTGAGCAATGGCGGAATACAGTATTGGTTTCAGTGAGGAGTTGGTTGAGGCTGCACGTTACTTGGCGGACCAGAGAGATAAGTCCGACGACACTACCCGTGCCATCCTTTACCTTAGTCTTCTTGCTTGTGAAATTGCTCTCAAGGCTTTACTCGAGAGTAGCGGCCAGTCGGTCGAGGACATCACTCGATTGGGGCACGATTTCTCTGAACTGCTCCGTGCGTTGGATTCGTGCAGAGTTCAGGATCGCATTGCTGAGGATCGCACCATGATGCCAGCAGCACGATTACGGGCTGTTATGGTGAACGAACACTTCGACAACGCTACGGTAGGCACCATCCTTACGGCAGTAAAAAATGGAGCGTCGAAGTATCCAAACGAGATACGCTATGGAAAAGATACCATGCACTATCCTTCCAAGATCGTCCTGGAGACTGCTGTTCGCGTGACGAAATGGGCTAGGGAACATCAAGGTGACATCCATAATAAACAATAAGTATTTGTCAAGGGGCAAATCGGAGTCTTGCCTCTCCGGGCTTTTTCGTAGTTGCTCATGGTATAGTACCTATTGCCCGCGCGGAGGGAAAGGCAACGCTGGCGAGCGACCGAAGCGCCGACATGGGCGGCTAGTAGCCTGAACCTTGGTAACGGGACTGCCACATCGCAAGAACAAACAAAACGATGGTGGGCCAAGGCCCATCATACGAAAACTCCGCCCCATGCCCGCGAATGAGAATATTACGAGCGGGTGCTTCTATTTCTCCCCAGCTCCGCATCAACTGGCCCATGATCTCTTACGAGCACATTC
Source organism: Candidatus Hydrogenedentota bacterium (assembly GCA_024278275.1). Classification (GTDB taxonomy): domain Bacteria; phylum Hydrogenedentota; class Hydrogenedentia; order Hydrogenedentales; family JAJRTN01; genus JAJRTN01. Next base: position 59,817 of record JAJRTN010000116.1, on the reverse strand, counting down.
GCAGTTTCGTGACGGTTACAGCACTACCGGCCACAATATCCGTCCTCGCCGTTCGCGCAGGGCGTAATCCCATCAAAACTGGCAAGCTGCACCACCCGCAGTACCTCGGGCAAGCTCAACCGCCAGTCTTCCGGGGCGTAGTCCGCCGTGTGGGGCAGACAGCCCCTGCCGCCCGAACCGGGACCGTAGCCGTCCAGCGTGTTGGCGGCGCATTGGAAACCGCCCCACTGGTAAAGCTGGATGACCCGGAGCACTTCCGATACGTCGAGGCGGCCATTCCGGTCCGTGTCGGCCTCGTGGAATCCGGCCGGTTCGTCCTCGCCTTCCGTCATATGGAGGACCACCGTGCTCTCGGGAGAGACCGTGGTTCCAGCGCCGGGATCCTGTTCCGCGACAAAACCATCCCCGCCGTCATAGCCGGTGTATTCCGCGAGAAGTCCCCGGGCCCGCAGCCGCGTCCCGGCTTCCGTCCTGGGGTAACCGGTGACGTCAGGGACCTCGACGGGTTCATCGAGATCCCGCAGGATGAGCATCCAGTCCTGGCTGTCCGCCCGTGCGGGAAGGTTCAGCGTGCCCGCCACGCTGGTCAGGGCTTCCGCCAGCGGCGCGAAGGCCCCCGTACGCGGGTCGAACCAGGTGGCCCGGTAGACGCTTGACGCGGCCGCGCCCTGCACCGTCACCGCGGTGGAGGGAGCCAGCCCGCGCGGGAAATGAACCAGCAGGACCCGGGTTCCGTCGCCGGTGACGAGCACCTCGCTGTGCGATGCCGCGTCGGGCCGTGGTTCGAGCCGCCACCATTCGAGGGCGGTATAGAGTGCTTTGAGGTAGCCCATCTGGTCGCCGCCGGGATAAAGGAGCGCCTCCCACCAGGGCGGCGACACGCCCCAGTCGTGCCAGAACATGTCGTCCTCGCGGTTCTGGGTGGGATACCAGATGCCGTGGGCGCCGTAGGTGTAGCCGAAGCAACCGGCCTGCAAGGCGCGATAGGCCACTTCGCGGACATCGGCCGCGTCGAAGCCCCGAATGTGGTCGTAGCGGCACTCCCCTTCAAGCACGGGCCGGGTGGGCAGGTGGTTCCGGGCCTGCTGGTATCCGGTCACGCCCGGACCGTTGCCGTGCCCCCCCTGGAGCATGATGAAGTCATACCACGGCTGATCCCAGGCCTCGCGCGTTTCCACGCTGAAGGCCCAGGGGTGTACGGTCATGGCGCGGTGGTAGGGATCGGTGTCCTTGATAAACTGGCCCAGGGCCATCACCTTGGGGATACGTTCCTCCAGGGGGCCGTTGTTCGCGTTGTACTCGCCCGTGATAAGCCAGGTCACGTCGTAGGCCCCGACCCGCGCGATAACGTAGCGCCACCGCCTCTCCCACTCCGCCAGCGTTTTCTGGTCCATGCCGCTGTGAAAGGTCAGGCCAATCACCGGAACGATGCCGGCGTCATTGGCGTAGGCCATGTAGTAATCCATCTCACGGCCGTAGTCCGGGTCGGCGTCGGGGTTGACCATTTCCCCGGAGCTGAGAAAGGCCATCTGCACCACGGAGAAACCCTGTTGCGTGCGGTGGTCGATGAGATGCCTGAAGGCCGAATCGATGGCCGGGTTGGAGGAGCCGCCCAAGGGCGTGAGGGTGCCCGGACAGAACCACCACGTATCACCGAGCCAGAAAAAGGGCGTGCCATCCGTGTGGGTGAGATAACGATGGTCGTCACTCACGCGCAGGACGCCGCCATGCCGGTAAAGGGGATTCGCTCCATTCGCGGGCAACACCGTGAAGGCGCCCGCCTGTTCGTTCAATCCGGCGTCCCCCGGCGCGGTGGTGGTGTAGGTCCAGTCGCCGGGTGTCAACGGGTTGAGCCGCGCCTTCCACGCCAGGCCGCCGTCCCAGAAGCCCGGCACGTCGTACACGGTCCCTTCCGGGTCCGTGAAGTGGACATCGAACTGAAGCGTTGAGGCGGTGCCGGTGTGGTCCTGCGCCGCCGTGAAGGCAAACTCGGCCACGCGGTATTGACGATAGGGTTGCGACACGGTGATCGCCACGATGCTGCGGGCCTTGGCCAACACGCCTCCCGGGGGTTGTTGGGCGATGACATGTCCCTCGGGAACGGCATCGGAAGGGACCCGCCGGATACCGGCGACAAAGTGTTTCTCGCCCAGGGCGGCCACCGCGTCGGCCTCGGTCATGCCCCGCGTGTCGGGCACGGGCGCCGGAAGACATTCGGGGTGGGTGTCCTGTTCGGCGGGTACGAAACCGGGGTTATCCGCGCTGGAGTAGACTGCTATCCAGTCGATCTCGTAGGAAACCCGGCTGTGGTCGAAGCCGGCTGGAAGCTCCCCCAGCCGGGCGATGTCGAAGCGGAGGATATTCGTATTGCCGCCGTCCCAGTTGGCGTTGGTGCCGGGATTGAAGCGGAAGACCGACGTGCCGCCGGGCACCCGCTGGTCCGGAAGCCACATCAGGTCGCCGTCCACATAGGTAACCAGGACAAAAGGCACGGTGTCGGTTTCGGCAACCCCGTTGATGGTGATCCCCATGGCCACCCGGTCGTAGTCGGCGGTGGACACCACCAGGTTGCGCGAGATAAGGCTGTAGTCCACGGAGGAATCCAGCGGATCCTGGCGGGCCGCGTTGTGGGTGATGACGAGTTTCCCGTGGCCGTCGTCATTCTCCTGGCGAAGCGTTCCCCCGAAGGTGTCGCCCTGCTGGATGGTGAAACCCTCCGTATCGCAATCGAAGGTCATCACCACCGGCGCCGCGCCATGGGCCGCCGGGCCGATCAGGGAAAACACAAGGAGAACGGGCAAGAACAACCTGGCACCCGGCATGATGGACAGTCCTTATGTTCCAACGGCACGGACCCCGCCCATGGTCACGGCATCACTTTAGTTTTTTACTTCGCCCACGATTCCACGGCGTCTTTCAGCGTTTCTTCACGAATTCGGTGTAGTGTTCCACCAGTTTGGGGCGCACGCCCGCCACGGCTTGTTCGACGGCTTTCAGTTCTTCCTTCGTGCTGATGGCGCCGAACTCGATCTCGAAGGTGCGGGACTCCCCGGGACGGAGCCATTGGCGCAGGCCCAGGCGGTCGTCCACGTCGCGGCCTTCGACGCCGCAGGTGCAGGGCTCCAGGCCGACGACGTAATCCTGCTCGCCCATCATCTTCCACTCCACGAAGCGCGGCAGTTGCTTCCTGTTGTACTTAATGTACACCCCGAAGCCTTCGCCGCGCTTGAAGCCGTCGTTGACCAGGGCGGTGGTGACGGTGCCGTCGCGCTTGGCGGCCATGTCGTGGTAATAGCACTTTTCATCGTAGCCGTGGGTGGGCGGATCGAAGGTGGCCCAGTTTTCCCGGCCGTCGGCCGCCTCCTCGTCGCGGGGTGCCACGAAACGGCTGGGGCTGATAAGCCGGGATCCCGCATCCAGCGCGGGCCAACCGATATTACAGTGGTATAGCAGCATGAAGGGGGTGCGGTTGAAGCCCTCGTTGGTCAGGACGTCGCGAATGCGGAACGATTTATCCCCCAGCCGCGTCGAGACCGTTCGCCGAAGGGTGAGGTTCTCCCCGAAAACCACGGCCTGCCGCATGGTGCCGGAAACGCTGAGCACGTACTGGTTGCCTTCCCATGCCTGGCTCACCTGGATATCGCTTGCGGGGGTGTTCCCGATGCGCCCATGGAGCCCGTCGCCGCTCAGGGCGCTGTCTTCGGCGGGCGCGCCGACCTGCGTGAGGCCACAGGTGGTGACCAGCCCCCCGAAATAACTCCGCAACCAGCGCAGGCCCTCGGCCTCGTAGTATTGGGGGGCCACGTCGCCCGTGACCGAGCGCCATCCCATGGCCCGGCCCTGAAACGATGCCGAAGCGATGTCAAGACACCGGTCGAGCAGCACGGTCAATTCGAGCCCGGAGCCCGTCTTGATGAGGGCCGCCCGCGTGGGACGCTCCTTGCCATCGTCCAGTTGCACCGTGCGCACACCGGCGATTTGGTCCATGTTGCCGACCCGCCGGCGCAGTTGCTTGACAGTGAATTTTTTCCCGTAAATCTCCATGGTCACCTTGCTCCCCCGGTCCGTCCGGGTGCTCCCTGGTTGCGTCAGTTAAAAGTCCGTCCCCACGACAGGGACAAACCATCCCTACGATAGCCGCGCCGGGCGCAAAATGCAACGCCCCCGCTGTGGGGGTTCGCGTCACTTGCAATCCGGGGCGGAATCCGGGTTAAGATACCGCACCTAAAGGACTTGCCGCATCCGCCCCGGGTGGATGGCCTTTTCCCAAGGTGGCGCGTCCACCGACGAATGTGTATACTGTGGCCGCCGAAGTCGTTGTCATCATTCATCATAGGAGCGTCTTCGGCGCGCGTCCGCGAAACAGGGAAGGAGGCGTGGTCCCGTGACCATGACAAAACGTGAGTTGGTGATCCAGGTGGCCAACAAGCTGGAGGTCACCCAAAGCGATGTCGCCAAAATCGTGGAAGGCACTTTTGACATCATCTCCGAGGCGCTGGCCGAAGGGCAGCGTTGGGAACTGCGCGACTTTGGCGTGTTCGAGGTCAAAACCCGTGCCTCGCGCATTGGCCGCAATCCCCGCACGGGGGACCAGGTGCCGGTGCCGGAACGACGGGTCGTGACCTTTCGCCCCGGCAAACGCATGAAGGAACTGGTTTCCAGGCAGGCACCCGTCCCGAAGGATGCCGGGGAAAAACCGTTTGAAAACGCGGATTCGAAGGACGAAAGCGGCGGTCTCCAGGCGTAGCGGTTGCCGGAAACCACCATGGGGCGCATGAGCAGCAAAACAACGGTCGGTCCCCGAACACGGGCGCCGGCCGTTGTCGTATCCATAAAACGCGGCGGGCGGTCATGCACGGCGCGAATCGAGGTTTCTCATGAACGTTATCCTGGCGGCGGACACGGCGACCACCATCAACACGGTGGCCCTCTGCACCGAGACCGCCATCCTCGCGGAAACCACCGTCGATTGCCATCGGCTCCATTCCGAGCGGCTCCTGTCAACCGTTGATTGGGTGCTGGGGGAAGCGGGAAAAGACTTGGGCCATGTGACGGCCCTGGCCATCTCGAACGGGCCGGGCTCTTTTACGGGACTGCGCATTGGCGCGGCCACGTGGAAGGGCCTCGCCCTGGCCAATGATCTGCCGCTGGTGGCCGTGCCCACCCTCGACGCCATGACCCGTCCGGGAGCATGGCACCAGGGGCTGGTCTGCCCCATGATTGACGCGCGCATGAAGGAGGTTTTCGGCGCCTGGTACCGCTTCGAGAACGGCGCACGGACGAAGCTTACGGAAGATCGGGTGTGCCCGGTGGAAGATCTGCTGGAAGACCGGCCGGGGGACCCCGATGAGCCCTGCTTCCTGCTGGGTGACGGTGCGGCGGTGTATCGCGACCGTATCGCCGCCCATTCACCCGGCGTGCTTTTCGCCCCGGTTCCGGGCAACGTGCCTCGCGCGTCGGCGGTGGCCGCGGAAGCGTTCGCCCTGTTGGCCGCGGGTACGCCCACCGATGCCCGCCTCGTGGCGCCCGTATACCTCCGCAAATCCCAGGCCGAGGTGAACCGGGAACGGCGGTGCAAGACATGAGCCGGGACGCACCGCCCATACCCGATCTCCGGAGACTCACGCGGCACGACATACCGGTTCTCATGCCCGTTGAACGGGAAGCCTACCCGGACCCCTGGACCCAGGGCATGTTTCGCCAGGAGACCGTCAATCAATCGTCCCACTTCTACGTGGGCTACGAGGGAGAATCCCTCATCGTCTATGGCGGGTTCTGGCTGGTGCTCGAAGAGGCCCATCTCACCAAGGTAACGGTTCGTGCCGACCGCCGGGGCGAGGGGCTGGGGCGGGCGCTCATGGTTTTTCTCCTGGATGAAGCCCGCCGGCTGGGGGCCACGACGGTGCGCCTTGAAGTTCGGGAGAGCAACCTCCCCGCCCAACGGCTTTACCGTACGCTGGGTTTTCGCAAAGTGGGCGTCCGCAAAGGCTACTACACCCGGAGCCAGGAGAACGCCGTGGTAATGGTGCTGGATTGGACGCCCCTTTGAAGCAACAGCAATCACGGAAGCCGCAGCCCGTGTTCATCCATGTTGGTCCCTGTCACCCCCCTTGCAGCCCGGCGCGCGGGGCGCTACAATCGCCCTGGGTTGAACATAAACAGGAAAGACCGGCATCAAGGCCGGACGGGCAAAGGGGATACCATACGTGACGCGGGTAAAGGACAGCCTTGCCGTGGGGGAAGGTGTCGCCCTCGGGGGAATCGGCGCCGGCGGCATGACGCTGGGAAGGGACGGCCGTTTCCGCCACGTTACGATGAACAACAACCGCCGCGCCGACGAGGCAATCTCCGAGGCGGATCATGCTTTCCTGGCGATTCGCGTGGCGTCCCCCACCGGCAATTACGTGCGCGCGCTGCGGACGGTGCCTTCGGAAAGCGTCCCCTTCCCCGCGCTGAATGAAGGCAACGTGTCATGCCGTGTCCGCTATCCCCGTATCGATTACCGGCTGAAGGACGAGGCCTGTCCCGTCAAAGTGCTTTGGAGCGCCTTCTCCCCGGTTATTCCCTACGACTACGAAGCCGCTTCCATGCCCGTGGTTTTCGTGGGCATCCAATTCACCAACCTCACGGACGCGCCCATCGAGGTCTCGGCGCTGTTGAATTGGGGGAACCTGACGGGACGTACCGCCACGCGGGTGCCGGAAGGTTCCACTCCCATCAAACCGGTCACCCTGCCCATGAACGACGAGCAGGAAAAGTTGCTCCGCGACCGGCGGATTCAGGCCGATGAGGCCAAGAAGGAGAAGGAGAAGGACAAGGCACAGGCGGAATCCAAATCCTCCATCGTGTATAACGGTTTGGAATTTGCCTCGCCGGGGCCTATTCGACACAACGCGGACGGGGAGCACTGCCTGGCGGCACGATGGAGCAATGAAAAAGAGACGAGCGTGCTTGCGTGGGATCCGGAGAACCCGTCGGACCGCGATCTTCTTTCCAATCTCTTTACCGAGGGGCTTTCCCTGGCGGATGGCCGGGAAGCCGTGTCCCCCACGCCCCGGGCGGGGGCGGTGTGTTGCCGTTTTTCGTTGCCTCCCAAGGGCGAGGCCCGTGCCGATTTCGCGATCTCCTGGTATTGCCCCCGCTTCGTGGTGAACGGCACGGAGCAGGGCAACGGCTACACGGCGCACTTCGACAACGCCACGGAGGTGGCCCTCCACGGCTTACGGAATCTCAAGTATTTCATCCTGTCCATCAACGCCTGGCACCAGGGCTTCGACGCTTCTTCATTGCCCCCGTGGCTGAAGGACAGCCTGGTCCGCGGTTGTATGCCGCTCGGGGTACACGGCATCCACACGCGGGATGAAGGCTATGCCCAGATGGAGGACCTGGAAAGCCACCGCGTAGGGCCCTTGGAGGAACACTGGAACGTTTCGCTGGCCGCCATGCTGCTCTATCCCCGCTTCGAGGTCTACTGGCTGGCCCAGTATGCCGTGTCCAAAGCGCCCGACGGGGTGTCTTTCGCGCGCTACCTGGGCCGGGACACGTTGTATGAACACCAGTTCGAGGGTTCCGAAGAACGACGGGTGCTTCACACGGCCATTTTTGTCCTCTCCGTGTGTCGGGACTATTTATGCACGGGAAACATTATCCCCCTGCAAAAGGGGTATCCCCGCATCCGGCAGGCCATCTCGGACCTGCTGGAGCATGACACGGACCGGGACGCGCTGCCCGATCCCGCGGGGCCCATAGCGTGTCAGGGCCGGAAAGCACACGGGTTGAGCAGCCAGACCGCGAGTCTCTGGGTGGCCGCACTCCATGCCCTGGGTGAAGCCCTGGAAGCGTCGGGGAAGGAAGAAGACGGGCATTTCCTCGGCTCGCTGGCGCGGCGCGGCGCGGCGGCCTTCGAGGCGTTGTACTGGAATGACAAGGGCGCGTACTACCGCTTGTATCCGGCGAATAACGAGGCGGCTCATCCCGCCCTGCCTTCGGAAACGTGTCATTCCGCGCAACTTGCGGGACAGTGGGCGACCCGTTTCCTGGGATTGGGAAGCCTTTTCCGGGAAGACCGCGTGGCCCGCGCGCTGGACACCATGGTGGCGCGTAATGTGTCTCAAGGGCATATTCTGGAAGCCGTCTCGCCCGACGGAACGCCCCTGGCAAGAGAAGGGGGCGATGGCGTGGCAACCCTGTCCAAGGCGCTCCCCCTGGCCTGTCTGCTCCTCCATGAGAACCGCGCCGGCGCGGGCCTGGCCCTGCTCGAAGATTGTTTCCGCCGTGAAGCGTTGCACCCGGGACGGAATACCATGCAGGCCGCCTGGTACATCTACTACGCACTGGCCGGGGTGATGTTAAACGTGCCGCGCCAGCACCTTCTTATTGCCCCCAACCTGCCCGAGGACTGTCCATCCCTTCGACTGCCCCTGGTCACGTCGTGGTGTCTGGGGGAGATGCGGTTTCAGAAGGAGTGGCGCGAAGGGTTTTACTACGAACGGCTCCAACTGCACTTCGACAGTCCCATTACCTTGCGTGAGATCGAATTCCGTCTTCCCCCCGGCCTCGCCTCGATTGGCGGGCGTTGCCACGGTGCGGGCGAGCGTATCGACGCGGTCTACAAGTTTTCCTCGGACCCACGGTTTACGCGCGTGGTCATTCAACCGAAACGCCCGCTCACCGTTCAACGGGAACTGCGTATCGAACTTCGCGGGGAAGAACAAGCGCCGAAAAGAGAACAACCATGAAGGTATATGGAATCACCGGTGGAACGGGAAGCGGCAAGTCCCTCGCCGCCGCGCGCCTGGCCGACCATGGTTTTCCCACGATTGACGCGGACCGGCTGGGGCATGGACTGATCGAACCGGGCGGCGCGGCCGAGACAACGGTCCGGGAGCATTTCGGCGAGCATATCATCACGGATGGTAAAATAGACAGAAAGAAGCTGGGTGCGCTGGTTTTTGCCGACCCGGACGCGTTGCGGCGTCTGAACGGGCTGATGTGGCCCGCCCTCTATGAGGCGATACGAGACCAATGCGCGTGCCTCGAACGAAACGGGTTCCGGGCCGCCATCGTGGATGCGGCCATCCTCGGCGAGGAGGGCACGCTGCCCCCGTGGGTGGACGATGTGATCCTGGTGACGGCCCGCGACGAGGTGCGCGCACACCGGCTGGTGACGTCGAGGAAGCTCACGCCCGGTGAAGCCCGTGCACGGATCACGGCGCAGCGACCGCCGGAGAGAAAGCGCCCGCTGGCGCGATGGTGTATCGAGAACAACGGTGATAAGGCGTCTTTCCTCAAGCAGGTGGACGCCATCGCGGAGGCAATCCGTGCCGAGACTGGATGAAAACCTTTCACAATGCGTCGAGTGCGGCCGTCTCTTCGAGTCCGCCCCGGGAAAGAAACGCTGTTCGGAATGCAGTGGCGTGCAGGAGCGGACGTTGAACCCGAAAAAATCGGCCACAAAACCCTCCAGGAAACGCGCGACAAACATCCCGCGTGGAGGCGGAAACCGGCCCCGGCCACTGCCCGGCCAACTGCGTGCCGCAGGCAAGGACGCCTCGGAGGAAGAAAAACTTTTCTACCGCCTGAGCGCCCTGCCCCGTTGCGTGCGTTGCAGTATCCGGCCCCGCAACGGGAATGCCCAGTTCTGCCTGGCCTGCCAGATGGAGTTGAACGCGAACCTGGGTCTCGCCTCGAACGAACTTTTCAGGCCGCTCGAACCCGTTGCCGGTGGTGGCGCCTATGCCACGGACGTGCTCATCGCCTATGAGGAAAAGCGCATGCGCACGCCCACCAGCCGCATCAACCTGGTGGGGGGGGTTATGCTGAAACGGGGCAAACAGTAGGTGGCGCGGCAGGAGTTTGGTTTTTGTTCCACACGCTGCGTGGGAATGCAGCCCGGTGGCGGCGGATCCGTATTCCCACCGCGTGGGGAAACAAGACGGATTGCGGCTCCTGGAGATGCTGTGCTAGGCTTTGCGGGGGGAGAACAGCGAACGAGACGGCATGGATCCGCGCCGGTGGACCATACGGCTCGGGGAGCATGCGCAAATGACCACCGAAGCAGTCGAAATCGGATCGGGATCCTGGTATCTCAGGCAGATTGGGATCGTTCTCAGGACGCTGCGAAAGGACCGGCTGCCTATTATCCTGGTTACCTTGGCGCTGACCGTCCTCGGCGCCGTTTCCGGTAAGCTGACCAACAGCGCTTCCTCCAGCGCGCAACTTCTGCTCACGCCCATCCCCCTTCGCACCGCAACCACCGACGATGAGTTGTCGCGCATGATTGCCGTGCCCATGGACGTGAAAACGGCTTCGCTGCTCTGCATGAGTGACCAGGTGATCAGCCGCACCGCCGAGTTGCTGAAAGAAAAGAAACTGATAGAACGTCCTCTCAAGAGCCTCCAGGCCCTGAAAAGCGCGCTCAGCTTCGAAATAACGGTGGCCAAGGAAACCCCCTACGAGACCATCTATTCCCCCGTCTTGCGGCTGAACGCGGAAGGTAGTTCGCCCTCGGAAGCCAAGGCCCTGGTCAACACGTGGGCACGGGCGTGCGTCGAATTGGCGGAACAGTACATGGAGCGTAAGCAGGAGCCCGTGAAGGAGGCTTTCCAGGAACAGGCCAACAAACTGCGGGCCGCCCTGGAAGAAGCGGACCGGAAGCTCGAGGCCTTTCGCCGGGACAACAACCTCCAGTACTACCAGGAGCGGGTGACCGCGCTGACCACCCTCATCAACGAAACCTTGAGCCTCCGTGCCGAAACGGTGCAGGACATGGAAAAGGAACGGGCCAAGCGGACCGCCCTGGTGGCCGAGCAGTCCGATGAGGAGGCTAAGCTGAAGCTGCATTGGACCCCCTCGGGGCGTCTCGCCAACCTGTTGGGCGGCCGGCTGGGGCTTGAAAACACCAGTGAGGGCGAGACACCGGGCATGCTTGAAGTGGAGCAAAGCAACCCCGTGTACGAAAAGGTCCGGCAAGAGTCCGCGCTTGCCCAGGCTTCCGCGGAGGGATACAAAGCGGCGCTCGAACAGATCGACAAACAACTCGAAAGTTTCGAGGGGGAACTCAAGACCCTTCAGGCGGAAGCGGCCCGCGTCTATCGCCTGGATCGTGAATTGCTTCGCGAAACGGAGGTGCTCGAATCGGTTTACGAAAGCGCTGCCTCCAAGTTCGAGTACGCCCAAATGGCCGCCGCCATGCAGAAATCGGAAATCAACCTGCTTTCCGAAGGTGCCGAATGGCGCATGCCCCGTTTCAGACGGGCCATTTTGTTTGGAACGGTCGCGGGGGGGTGGGGATTCCTCCTGGCCGCCATGGTTTCCCTGCTGGTGCGGCGGGTACTGCGGCCCGCCCTTGAGCAATCCGCATGAGTTGGCCCGCCGAAACGGCGGGCGCGCCCGGACGGAGTGAGCCGGACGGGCCGCGCCGGGCCGCTCTCTGGCTGGGGGTGACCTTCGCCGGTGCCTTGCCCGTGGTGGCGCTCACCTGGCTTGGGGTGAACCTGGTGGTGCTGCCCCTGCTGCTGATTGCGGCTATCGGGGGGGGGATGCTCCTGGCAAGCACCCAAAGGGCGCTCGTTTTTACCGCCTTTTCCATCATCCCCCTGGGTATCATCCAATGGGAGATGCTTTCCATAACGGTAAGTTTGCCCGAGGCCATTATCCTGGCCCTGTGCGTCAAGGAACTCTATCGCTTTTTCACGACCGGCGAGGGAATCAGCCCCATGGTTCCTTGGCGCTGGCTGTTGCTCTACCTGGCCGCCTCCGTCGTGGGCGTGGTAACGGGGCTTCTCGACCACAACGGCCCGGCCGCGGTGTTGCAGGACTTCCGGCAGTTTACCGAGTACGCGGCGTTCTACCTGCTGGTGGTACACCGCGTCTTATCCCGGCGGCAGGTGCTTTCCATCCTGGCGGCCTTCATGCTGGGCGGCACGCTGGTGGGCGCCCACGGCATTTTGCAGCACTACACCGGCATTGGTATCCCTGGTGATCAGTTGCTCAGCGACGCCATTTACCACGGCAATGTCCGCAGTGGTTCCTTCTATGGCTCCACGCCTTTGGGTGCCATGATGGTGCTGAGCCTCGGACCGGCCATCGGCCTTTTTCTCGTGTCGCGAAGGCCCGTGGCAAAGGCGTTTTTCCTCGTGGTGACGGGCGTTCTATTGACCAGCGCGGTGTTCACCCAGACCCGGGCTTCCTGGGTGGCCATCGCCCTGCTGTTAGTCATCGTATTCTTCTCCATCAAGAAAGGCCCCGGCCTGGTTGCCCTCGCCGTCGGCGGCGCATTGGTGTTCACCATCCTGCTGGGACCAATAGTAGCCACGCGGATGGGTAAGTTGACCATCTCGAAATCGGAGCGTTCCCTGCTGGAGCGGGTGCATTACTACACGGCGGCCTACCGTATCTTTCAACATGCCCCCGTATTTGGCCTGGGCTGGGGCTGCCGTTACGACATTGACACCATCCTCACCAACGGCCGGTACGTGCCCGTGACCGAGGTGACGCACCCGGCCCATGTCCACCGGGAACCTTCCACCGTTCACAGCGCCTACCTCCAGTTGCTGGTGAAGTCCGGCACGCTGGGGTTGGGAACCTTTCTCCTGCTCATCGCTTCGTGGGGATTGCTGATGCTGCGCGCGCGGAGGCACCGCCCGCGCGAGGAAGCGGATCACGCCCTCTTTATCAGTGTCGCGGCGGCCCTGGCGGCCTACCTTTTTCATTCGGGCCTGGAGAACTTTTTCCAGTGGCCCGTCATGTCCCAATCTTTCTGGCTGCTGCTGGGGCTCACCACGGTGATGGCCCATCACCTGGTCGCCGGGGGAAGATTGGACCCGCCGGAAGAAGGGGTCACCCCATGAGGGCGGGCACGCCCATTCGCGTGGTTTTCTGCCACTATACCGCCGACGTGTGCGGTGGGTCGGACAAATCCCTGTTTCTCCTGGCGACCCACCTTCCGAAAGACCGGGTGACCCCGATCATGCTGCTCAAACAGGGCGATCCCATGGTCGAGACCTACCGGGAAGCCGGCATCGAAGTCCATACCACGCGTATCGTGCCGCCGCGCCGCGCCCTCGCACCCCTCAAGCTCTTGTCTTTTGCCGCCGCCTACGGACCCACCGTCTTCCGCATGGTCCGCATCATGCGCCGCTGCCGGGCCGACGTGGTTCATGTAAACACCCTTTTCAACCTCCAGGCCCCCGTGGCGGCATGGCTGGCACGGCGGCCCCTGGTGTGGCACGCGCGGGAGATGCTGCCCGGCTCACGGGTTTACGCGGTGCTTTGTCGCCTGGCGGCCCGGCTGGCAACACGGGTCATCGCCATTTCCTCCGCCGTGGCCGCCGACCAGTGGCGGTGTGGCGACCGGCTGCGCATCGTGCTCAATGGCACCGATCTCAAGGCCTTTGAAACGCCCGCGGAGGGCCGCCCCGTGCGCGAGGCGCTGGGGATTCAGCCCGGTCGGCCCGTGGTGACGGTGCTGGGACGGTTGGAGCCCTGGAAAGGGCAGCACGTGCTGATCGAGGCCGTGCCCGGGGTGCTCAAGAAGGCACCGGAGACCGTTTTCCTCATTGTGGGCGGCGTCGCGGTGAACAAACCGGACTACGGCCCCGGGCTCAAAGCGCGCTGCCATGAATTGGGTATTGAAGAGCACGTGCGCTTCACCGGGATTCGACGGGACATCCCCGAAATCCTCGCGGCCACGGACATCCTGGCCCTGCCCACGGTGACCCCGGAGCCTTTCGGGCTGACCGTTATCGAAGCCATGGCCGCCGGACGTCCCGTCGTCGCCACGGCCGCGGGCGGACCCCTGGACACGGTGATCGACGGCGAGACCGGCCTGCTGACGGCCCCCGGCGACGCCGCCGATCTCGCCGGAAAGCTGGGATGGCTTCTCGCCCGGCCTGAAGAAGCCCGCGCCATGGGGCGACGGGGCCGGGAGCGGGCTTTTACCTGCTTTGCCATGGACCGCGTGGCCCGCGAGGTGGCGGCGGTGCTCGAAGAAGCCGCCGGTCCGGAAAAGTAAACGCGACATCCTGCCGCGTCCGCGTTGTTGGATGGCAATCATCCACGAGATAGAGCGCGTTGGACGGCCACGGGCGGGGTTACTTCAAACTGGTCAGCATGCGATCCAGGTCGTACCCGGCGTCCTCGGCGGCGTCACGGAGGGCCTGGATGTCGTCCAGGCAATAGGCGAGGGCGTCCGCTTGTTCCGGCGCAATGGGGTCTCCGTTACAGGGCAGCGCATCTAGGAGCACCCCGACGAAAAGGTTGCCGAGCAGCCGGTCCAGTTGTTCGGCGTTAATCCAGCGCACGCCTTGGAAGAGGTTCATGAGCAGGTAGCGCAGCACGTCGGAATCCCGGAAAATGGCATCGAGCATGGGGCCCCACACTTCGTCGCGCAGGGCCAGCAGATGACGGCGATGGGCGATGCAGATGCGCACGAAGCGGGCTTCGAGATTCGCCTGTTCCGCGTCGAGGCCCGCCTCCTCGAAGGCGCGGGCGACCTGCTTCTGGAGGAACCACTCCCGCAGCCAGGCGGCGGAGGTGGCGTCCACGTCGAAACGGCCGGCCGCGGGATCCTCCTTCGCGGGCCGTGCGGCCCGGCCGACGTGGCGCAGCACGGTCCAGGCGGCGGCCCGCTGGCGGAAGACCTCGCCGTCCCCGGGGTAGGGGAGCACCGTCTTCGCGTAGGTCACCACCTCGTCGTCGAGTTCGGCCCGGGCCAGCCCTTCCGGCAGGGCATGAACCCGTTCCAGGTCCGTTTCGATGGCCGCGACAATTTCCTCCTCCCGCGAAGGCCGGCCCAGCTTCTCGGCCACGGCGCGCAGGAAGCCGGTCATGGCCTCGCGGAAGCCTTCCCGTTGTTCGGGTTCCGCCTCGGGGTCGGCCAGCAGCTTCAGCATGTTGCCGTTCATGACCACGCGGAACGGTTCGAGAATGGGAGCCAGGTGCAGTTCCAGGTAGGCGTCGTCCACGCTGGGAACGCCCTTGCCCCCAAGCAGCGCGTCCAGTTGTCCCCACGAACCGTCGAGATCATGCACGGCGCGCCACCGGGAGAAGGCGTAGTACTGGTAGCCGTGCAACTCGACGTGCAGGCCTTCCTCGGCGATACGCCGGGCATGGCGCAGGTACTCCAGGCCGCCGCGCTGGTCCCGGTAAATGTAATAGCTGTTGCCGGCGAGGTCCAGGTCCAGGGCCTCGGCCAGGGACAACCGGCGCAGGTGTTTGTCCGTGGCGCTGCCGGTGTTGATGGCGGTCGAGGTGTGCAGAACGCCCCGCGTGCCCTCGTAGGCGTTATTGAAGATGAACAGGCCCCGGTCTTCTCCGGCACGATTACTGTAGGCAAAGACATTCTCATTGACCCAGCCGTCGGGCGTCACCAGGTCGAAGAGGGCGAAGTGGTGGGCGCCGCTGAAGAGGTGGCGCAGCCGCATGAGCGGGAAAATCTCGCGCTCGTGCCGCGCGACCAGGTCGCTGTCGGGCGTTTCGTCGCGGTAGGCGCGGCGGTACTCCATGCCGTACTTCTCGGTGAAACCCTCCACCTGGCCATGGCCGAACATGGGCAGGCCCGGCATGGTCACCAGCATGGCGGCCACGCCGAAGTACTTGTCGCCCTTGCCGAACTGGGCCTCGGCGGTCTCTTCGTCGGGATTGTTCATGAAGTTGACAAAACGCTGGAGCACTTCCGGGCTGAATTCGAGGACGTTCTTGATGGTTTGGCGGTACTTGGCGTTGTCCTCCATCTTGAGCATGTTCATGAAAGCGCTGTTGTACACGCGGTGCATGCCCAGGGTGCGGACGAAATAGCCCTCCATCAGCCAGAAGGCCTCGGCCAGGAGCAAGGTGTCCGGGGCCTCCGCGGCGACGCGATCCACCACCTCGCGCCAGAACTCGACCGGGAAGACCCGGTCGAACTCCGCCTGGCTCATGCCGTGCTCCACGCGGGAAGGCACGCTGCCCGCGTCGCCGGGCTTGGGATACCACAGGCGCTGGTAGTGCTTCTTGGCGAGGGTCATGGCCGCGTCGAAACGGATTACCCGGAACTGGCGCGCCACGTGCAGGATGGTTTCGATCACCGCCGCCCGCACCTCGGGGATGAGGTAATTGAGCTGGGCCGTGTCGTTCCACGGCATGCTCGTGCCGTCGTTGCCGTGGTAAATGTAGCGCGTGTGGCCGCTGCCATGATCCACGTGCTTGAACACCACCGCCGCGTCGCGCCGATCCCAATAGCCATCCTCGATATAAAGCCCCACCCGGCCATCACGCGAAAGGTCGGGGCCGGTGAACTGGTAGCCCGGATAAGGCGGTTCATTCAGTTGCACGAACCAATCGGGATGCTCGACCACCCACCGCGAATAGATGCCCACATGATTCGGCACCATGTCGCTGGCAAGACGGATGCCCCGCTTCCACGCCCGCCGCGCCAGGTCCGCACAGGCGGCATCCCCCCCGAGATCGGCGGCGATGGTGTAATCGTAGAGCGAATAGGCCGAGGCGGCCGCTTCGGGGTTGCCCATGCGGCGCTTGATCTCCTCCGACGCGGGCGACCGCTCCCACACGCCGATGAGCCACAGGCCCGTGAATCCCCACCGCCCGATCTTGTCCAGTTCCTCGTCGGGGATCTGGTCCAGCCGGGTGATGGGCCGCCCGTAGGCCTTGGACAACTGGTCGAGCCACACATAAACCGTCTTGGCGAGAAGCACCAGGTTGGGCATCCACTCCTTGTCGATGCTGAAGGCCTCGAATTCGGGATAATCCCCCGCGGCCCCGAACGCCATGACCTCTTGCGGACCCGGCCCAGGCCCGCGCAGTTTCGTCTCCTCGCGCATGACATCCTGGGCGAGCACCAGCCGGGCCAGCAATCCCTCGGGCAAAAGGGCCTCCCAATGACTGCGCATGTAGGCGAGCTGCCCCTCGATGGAATCGGGCGACGCCTCCATGGGAAGCCGCAACGTGCGCAAGAGCGACATTTGCGTCGCGGGGTGAACCGGCTCCGAATCGAAGAACCGCTCCAGGGCGCGCACCAAGTCCCGGTACGGCGCCGCCGTCCGCAAGGGCCGATCATCATGCAGCTCGCGGTAAGGCGCGAGGGCCGGATTGGCGACGCCCAGGAAAAGCAGCACCAACTCGCGCGTCACCGCCTCGGGACGGGAGAGCGAACCCTCGCGCCCCCCCAGGTAGGACTCCGCGTCCAGGCGGCCCTCGCGAAGCTCCCCGGGCGGATAAAGTTCAACAAACGCCTTGACCGGCTTCTCGGCCACCTCGTGACCCCGCTGACTTCGCACCCACTCCAGCCCACGATGCAACGCGCCCGGATTGATCGTCCCCGCGTAATGATTGACCACGTAACGCAGCACATCCGTGAGCAGCCCCAAGGCCACCAACTCGCCCGCCCGCGCCGGCCGCGTCTCCGGCCGCGAAAAATCACGCCGTTCATTCATGACCGCCGCCAATTTCCGCGCCGCGGCCACCCGCGCCGCCGGCGAAGCCGGTTCCCCGCCTCCATCCTTCAGGGCCGAGGCGGCAAAACGCTCCCACGCCTCCCGGGACACCTGGTACCCGTGGGGGAAATGACGGCTTTGGGCCGATAGTTCAGAAGAAAGGGCCATGATGTTCCCATAGCGTTGCGGACCACGAACCGGCGAATATCATACCCCATCCGCCCGCGACAGCGCCATGGGCTCACTGAAAACTACCATTTGCGAAAGTGGTGGTTTTCGGGGAATCACCACGGGTTTCCATTGTCCCTTGGCGGTAAAGTCCTGTATAAATGGTCACGAAAGCGTGCTCGCCTCTCCCTTCCGCCATTTCCGCGTTGACGGGGAAACAGGTACGCGAAAAAACGGGATGATTTACACTTTGGGATATGTTCATGGCTTTTTCCGCGCCACGCAGGCAACCGCTCTACGCGTCTCATCCCCATACGCGATTGGCACGACTGCCCACCCCGGTGCATGAAGCCGTCCTTCCTGGAACGGGCCGACTGCTTATTAAACGGGATGACGTGAGCGGTGTACCCTATGGCGGCAACAAGGTGCGCAAGCTGGAATTCCTGCTGGGTCGTGCCATGGCGGCGGGGGCCGACGCGGTAATCACTTTTGGCGCCGCGGGTTCGAACCATGCCCTGGCCACGGCCATCTACGCGAAACTTCTTGGGCTGCGCTGTCATTCCATGTTGGTGCCCCAGGTGAACGCGCGAAGTATTTGCCGCAACCTCCTTCGCGGTTATGCGGCGGGTGCCCGGCTCCACCCGTGCGCCAACCGCCGGGACACCGCCCTGTGCGTGGCGTCTGTCTTTCGGGAGACCTATGCGCGGTCGGGCCGATATCCTCACGTGATTCCTCCCGGCGGCTCCTCCCCCGTGGGAGCGCTCGGGTTCGTGAATGCCGCCTTTGAACTGGCCGACCAGGTGCCGGAGGAGGGTATGCCCGACGTGATCTATCTGCCCTCGGGCACCATGGGCACGTGCGTGGGGTTGTTGCTTGGCCTGCGGCTGCGGGGATTGGAAACCCGGATTGAGGCGGTAAGCGTGACAACCGCCCCTTTCAGTTGTATGGAGAAGGCCAAGGCCCTTTTCCAGGCCACCAACCGTCTGTTGCACGCGGCCGACCCTTCGCTGCCGCTCCTGGCCTTTCCCCACCACCAATTCTCCTTCCGAAAGGAGTTCCTGGGGGCGGGCTATGGCATCTATACGACGGATGGCGTGGCGGCGGTGCGGCAAGCAGGGGCAATCGCGGGCATCCGCCTGGAGGGGACCTATACGGGCAAGGCCTTTGCCGCGCTGCTCGCGGACGCCCGGCGGGGGGCGCTTGACGGAAAGCGCGTGCTGTTCTGGAATACGTACAACGGTCGTGATTTCGGCGCGGACATCGAGGGGCTGGACTACCGGGAGCTTCCAATCCCTTTCCACGCGTACTTTGAACAGGATGTACAACCGCTGGACCAAGTCTGAAGCAAGCCGCCCGGTAATGGTGGCGGTCCTCAGCGGTTGGCCTTCATGGCGGCACGGATTTCTTCTTGGGTCATGGCATAGTCATAGAGCCGTAATTCATCCAGCAGCCCCTGGTAATGGGCGCGGTGCCCCACGTCGTAGTTCCCGATGACCAGGGGTTGGCCGTTTTCCTTCACCACCCCGTAGCGATCCATGGTGCCCGCCAGTTCTCCGTCCATGTAGACCTTGATGGTCTCGCGGTCGCTCGTGGCGGCAACGTGGACCCAGCGGCCCACGGGCAGGGGCTTTTCAACGCGCAAGTGATGGCTCCACCGGCTCTGCGGCACCGCCCAGCAGAGGCGACCCCGGTCCAGGCCGAAGCGGTATCCCGAGGATTCACGCCCGCCATGAATACGGTTCAGGAACCACCGGTCGGTCTGATTGGGCACCTCCGTCTTGAGCCAGAGGGTGAAGGTCAGGCCCTTGCGCGGCGCCATGAGCGGGTCGGAACTCACGCGCACGCTGCCGCCGTCGCACACCAGGGCCTTGCCGTGGAATCCCGGCGCGCGGCGGGCATCCACCAGGCGGCCGCCAAGGGTATGGCCCGAGTAGTCCCAGGCGAAGGGATCGCCTTCCTCCTCGTCGAAGGTCCACCAGCCTACGAGGCCCTTCGCGTCGCCCCCCTGGGCGAACTTCCGCTGCCGCGTTTCCCCGTCGCGGGCCTGCTTGGCCTGGTACAGGGAATCGTAGGGACCGAGATCCAAATCCTGCGGTACCAGGTCCTCGTGTTTTGCCGGCGCGTCGGAGAAGGCGGCGCGCACGGCATCGAGATAGCCAAAGCCCATTTCCCGGTGGGGAGCGATGTAATGTCCTTCGCCGAACTCGTTCCAGTTGTCCAGGAGAACCATCTTGCCGGCCAGGCTGTCCCTGGGCAGGGTGTTCATAAAGGCGTCCGCCTTGCGGCACGCCTCCTCGAAGGACTTCGGGGCCAGGTGCCACTTGGTGAGGCTTTCGTGCCAGGGGGTCGAGTCCCACCCCATGGAGACGGTAAGCACGTCGGGCAGGATGTTCAGATCCCGGCGGACCTTCCAGTAGTCCTCCTGGGCCGCAACCGCCGTGGCGTCGTCCGGGTCGCCGCCGATGGGCCAGCAGTAGCAGAAGCTGGCGTCCATCTTGACCCGGGCCATGCGTTCGAGGTTCGCGGCCCACTTGCCGCGATCCTCGCCCAGGATGTACAGGCCGTCGAAACCGGCCTCGACGCATTTTTTCCGCATGGCCTCAAAGGCCTCGGCCACGGCTTCCTCGCTGCCCAGGTCCTCGATCACCCGTTCCGTCCGGTAGATGAACAACACCGGCTTGTTGTCGATGAGCAGGTAGTTGGGCTTCTTGAAGTAGTTTTCCATCCAGAAGGGGAAGAGGTTTTCCAGGAGATCTTCCTTCGAGTTCGCGCCCCACCGTCCCCTGGCTTGGTTTTCCCACATGATGGCGAAATGGAATTGATCGCCATAACGCGACTTGAACAGCCCGTCGTGGATCGCATGTCCCAGGTAGGGCTTGACCGGATCGGTCTGCCCGTCGCGGTACCAGCAATAGACGAAGAAGTTGATGCCGTGGTCCAGCGCCCACTTCACTTCCCAGTCCGTCACTTCGGGGTTGTTTTCGTCGTACCAGCCCAGGAGCGGTTCGCGTTGGGGATAGGGTTCGATCTGGCCCCAGCCGCCGTTGCGCGTTCCTTCCTTCCACAGCGGGCAATAGTGAACGCCCACCAGGCGCTTTGTCTTGACCGGTTCCGGCGCGGGCACGCAGGCCACCGGGGTGACCTCCCGCGCTTCGTGAATCGTCAGCCGCGCCTCCGCCACGATGTCGGTCATGCCGGGCGCGGTGAAGGTGATCCGCAGGGGAACCTCCGACGGAGCGTCGGCCCGGACACGGAAGCTGACTTCGGCGGTCTTTTCATGGGCGAGATTGCCCAAGGTCTTTTCCGGGGCTTCCAGGGGCGTGATGCCTTGGGCCGGTTGGAGCGTCGCCGTGAAAGGCCCGCCCGGACCGGCCACGTTGCGCACGCGGGCCACCAGGGAGAACTCCCGTTCCGCGCGCAAGTACGGCGGATCGGCGTAACACTGTTCCACACGGCATTCCGGCGGCCCCACGGCGTCGTCCCCGGACCGCGCAAAGGCGAGGGTGACACGCTTCGTATCCCGGCTGAAGGCCAGGGCGAGGATGTCCAGCCCCTCGCGCCACTCCGGGTAGGCGTCCATGGGCACCACGTAGCTGTGCGGCCGGCCATCGCCTACGAGAGGCAGCATGACCTCCAGCTTGCCCGCCTTGGTCGCTGCGTAGAGCTTCGCCACCTTGCCGTCCTCGGTGGCCATGCGCAAAGTAATATAGTCACCCCCGACGAAATCCTTCGGCAGGGAACGGGTGGCCACGACCCCCATGGGCGCCACGATCTTCGCCCGGGCCAACGCGCCCGTGACGGGTTCAAGCCTTGCGCCCACGCCGAACCATCCCGCCTCTCCGGCGCTTTCCCGGTGTCCCTCCGCGAGAAGCGACTCCACTTCCGTCATGGGCGCGGTGTAAACCCGGAGATTCCGCATCATGCCGCGCAGGCCCAGGCTGCCGCGGGAACCGGTTCCGCCGATCTCCAGGGGCGCGCCGAGCCGTTCCGCCGCGCCCAGGCGGTTGGCCCGGAAGGTCTCGCCGTTCACCCGCATCCACATGCCCGCGCCATCCCAACTGGCCGTCACGCGGTACCAGGTATTGGGCTTGACGGTCACCGTGGGCATGCGCGGCTCCAGTTGTCCCGCCACATTGATGAAAAACGACAGGCGTCCCCCTTCTGACGGCGGATCCATCCGCAGCAGGAAGAGGCCCTCCTGCTCAAGAATGCGGTGCTCCCGGTCCACATCGTGGAACAATACCTCGAAATCGAGGGCAAAGCCCCGCTCCGAGGCAATGCCGGGGTCCGCCGTACGGCCCCGCCCGTCCTCGAATACCTCGGTCGCCGGGTGGTGGTACCAGGGCGCGGTTTGCGCCCCCGCGGTGAGCATGGTCGGCACAGTCAGCAGGACGGTCAGCAAACACAACATGGAACACCCTCCTTATGCAGGTTCTCATGGAACATGGCCGGGCATCATGCACCATCCGTCCCCCGTGATCAAGGCGCCCGAAGGAGCACCGATGGAAAAAAGGTGACACGCTCCTCTCCGTCCAACACCCGGCTCATCATCCCCGCGAACGCGGGGAACCATGGGTTGACGGCAGGGAGGGGCAAGTACGTTTTCGTGACCATTCGTGACTTGGCAACGCGCTGTTGCGTGGCGCGACGTATTCCGGTAGTATTTCGGGTTCGTACCCGCCTGAACGCAAACGGAAAGGAAGAACCATGGCCAGGAAGCACCCAAACATTGTGCATTTCGCGGTTGATTCGCTCTTGTCGATGCACATGAGCTGCTACGGATACCATCACCAGACCACGCCCAATATCGACAAGTTCGCCGAGGGCGGGGTGCTCTTCGAGAACACCTTCTCGCCCCATATCCCCACTACCTCGGGCTATGCCTCCATGCTCACCGGACGCGACTGCTTCGGGACGCAGGTGGTGGCCCTGCGGCACAAAGGCCCCCTCACTTCGAAGGTGAAGACCCTTCCCGAGATTCTCCGGAAGTCCGGCTATAACACCACCTGCGTCGGCTTCACCGGCAACCCGGCATCCCGTGGTTTCTCGAAGTATCTCGACTATCCCGCGTGGGGCAGTTCGGTGACCGAGCGCGCCCCGAAGGCTCAGAACCTGAACCAGGTTGCCATGCCGGAAATCGAGCGCCTGGCCAAGTCGTCCAAGCCGTTCTATATCATGCTGCGCCACATGGATCCCCACAGCCCGTACCTGCCGCCGAAGCCTTTTGAGAACATGTTCTACCACGGCGACGAGTGTGACCCGAAAACAAGTCCATGGAACCGGTAAAGGCCTTCAAGCCGTTCTGGGACTATTTCGCCGCCTGGATGCCGGCGGGCATTTCCGACAAGGACTACATCATCGCCCAGTATGACGGCGCCATCGCCTACATGGACGCCTGCATTCAGAATATCTTCATGCAGCTTGAAAGCATGGGTATCCTGGACGACACCATCGTGGTTATCAACAGTGACCATGGCGAAACGCTCTATGATCACCAGTGCTGGTTCGATCACCACGGCCTTTATGACGTGACCCTGAAGGTGCCCCTCATCATCCGTTACCCGAAGAAACTCCAGGGTGGACAGCGCGTGGCGGGCTACAACCAGCACAAGAACCTGGTCCCCACGCTCCTGGAACTCGCCGGTGTGAAGACGGACCTCAAGTTCGACGGGGAGTCGCTCATGAAACTGGTGCGAGGCCAGAAATCGAGCTTCGACTCCTCTTTCTACATCACCGAATGTACCTGGATGCGTAAGCACGGCTGGCGCACGCCCCAGTGGAAGCTGATCCGGGCGCTGGAACCCGACATCCATTTCTTCCCGCCGGTGGAGCTTTACAACCTGGTCGAGGACCCGGACGAAAACAAGAACGTGGCCAGGAAGTATCCCGAGGTGGTGGAGATGCTCACCAGGCAACTCGAAAACTTCATCGCCAGGCGCGAAAAGGAAACGGGCCTGCCCAATCCCATCCTCAACCAGCCCGGCTGGCACGGCCATGAAGGCATCGACTATTTCGAGTCGAGCGAGCAGGCCTACAACACCCTGCATATCGGCGACCCGAAACAGGCCCAAAAGCTCCAGGCCAAGGGTGCCAAGAAGAAGTAGCTCCCCTCATGGGCAACGTATACGAACCCGGCCCCCGTCCCACGGCGGGCCGGGTTGTTTTTGGGCCCATGCGGAGCAAGCATACTTCCCCCTCGTTTCCCGTATCCGGGCGGGCGTCGATACGATGCCGGGAGTCCAGCCGCCGGGTTGTTTCCTACCCGCGCTGAAACTCCGGACGGTCAAGAATGTCGAGGACACCTTCCAGGACGGGGTAGGGGGAAACATAGTCGGCGGCGTCAAGGATGACGCCGTGGGCGTTGCTGGGGCAGGCGAAAAAGCCGACGGCGTCGTGGAGGGGCATGTCACCCTCCGTGTCGCCGATACCGACCACGTTGTTCCGTTCGAGCCCCAACTCTTCCAGGATCGCGCGCAGGGCGGATCCCTTGTCCACGCCCTCCAAAGAGACATTGAGGTAATAGTGGGAAACGTTGATGACGAGACGGGGACCACCGCGCTTCTCAACAAAAGCCTCGATTTTCGGGGCGATGGTGGGCAGGACCGCGGGGTCTTTGGAGAAAACGGAGAGTTGGGCCATCTTGCCGTATTGAAGGACCGCCTCGGGCTCGCGGGGCAACACGTCGCGCTCAAGAAAACTTACCACGGCGCGAAGGCCCGCCACGTTTTCCTCGGTGACACCCGGAGCATAGCGGGCATGGTTGTCGTGCAGGGTGTAGATAACCGCGCCGTTCTCACAGATCACGGGATGGCGAATATCGAGGAGCTTCATGAGCACCTCGCAATAGGGCTGGGGGCGGCCGGTGCAGAGGGTGATGGGCGGCAGCGACCCCTCGCCCGCCGCCGCCTCGCGGGCGCGGCGCGCAAAGGCCTGGAAATGTTCGAGATCCCACGGAATGGATTCCTCGGGACTCAGGCAACCATCGACATCGCTGATAATAAGCTTGGCGGGCATGAAATTATCCTGTAAGGCTGACTTTATCGGGTGATGGATCCGTTGGCTCACGGGGCCTTGATGCGGAAGATATTGGAGGTTCCGTTGTCGATCTTCTTGACGTAATAAATATAACCGCCGCTGCTCCAGCAGGGCTGAATCTCGTCTTCCGCGCCCGCGGTGAGTTGACGCTGATTGCTCCCGTCGGCGTTCATCACCCAAATGTCGTTGTTCCCCGTGCGGTTGGAGGAAAAGACAATGTGTTTCCCATCGGGCGAGAAACAGGGATCCTCGTCATTCTTGCCGTTGGTCGTGAGTTGGGTCTGCATGCCGCCATCGGCGTTCATGAGCCAGATGTCGGCGTTTTTCGTGCGACGCGAGACAAAGACGATCTTTTTCCCGTCGGGACTGAAGCGGGCGGAGTAACCTTCGCCCAGGGTGCGTGCCGTGTTGACCGAAGCCGCGGAGTCGGCCAGCACGACCTGTTTGTCCGACTGTCTGCGGATGACTTTCCTGGCGGAGCGCACGAAGAGCAGCCCTTTCCCGCGCGGCGCGAAGGAGGGATACTCCTCCAGATCATCCCGTTCCGAAAGCTGAAGAAAGCCGCTCTTTCCCTCCCGGTCCGTCTTGTAGAGGTCGCCCTTCCCCGTACGCTTCGAGGTGAAGACGATGGTTCTGCTGTCGGCGGACCAGTTCGGGTCCCGGTCGTCCTTGGGGCTTCGGGTGAGCTGCATCACCCCGGCCTCACCGAAGGTGTGAACATACAGGTCATAGTTCCCTGTTCGGTTGCTTGAGAAGGCGAGATGGCGTCCATCGGGCGAAACCATGGGGTCGCGGTCATGCTTTCCGCCGAAGGTGATCTGTTTTACCTCCTGCTGCGCCGCGGCCGCCAACATGAGGGTAAGTGTCATCAGGAACCGTATCATTCGTTGCATGCCGTCGTTCTCCCATTTCATGAGCCGGGGCCAAGATGGGCCATTATAACCGCTCCGCGTGCCCGGGTCATGTTGCTTGCCCTGCAATAGATCTCCCGGTGGGCGTGACGCGCCCGACGCCAACGGTCGCGCGGAAGCGCGACCCTGCCCGACGCTTGACCTTTTTTCCCGGAAGGGTCATGCTGGTGGTTCACGCCGCCCCCGTTTCCGGGTACGAGGAGAAATACATGCGCATTTTCACGGTGCTGTTTATGGGTATCTGTCTTACGGCCGGTGCGAACCCCTGCACCAACGGCTCTTTCGAGGAAGTCGATGCCGCGGGTGTCGCGGTGGATTGGCAGCCCATGGGGCAGGTCACGGTCATTGATTCCGACGCGCACACGGGCAAGCGCTGCCTGCGCATCGTCCGTACGGGCAGGGAGGACTACCCGGAGTCGGGGTTGAACCGTGCCTGGGTCGGGAAGAACGGGAAGCGGGGCGCCATGCTCGCCGAGACGCGGGGCGGCATGGAGTTCTGGTACAAGGTGCCCTCGGCCGACGCGAAGAAGATTTCCCTGCTGGTCATTCCCATGAACGCGGAACCCCTCGAAGAGGTGGGGAGCCAACGCCGGGCGTTCGATATCCCCGATGACCACAAGGGGGACGGACGCTGGCACCGGGGACGCCTAAAGTATGATTACACGGGGGATCCCAAGGTGAAGTGGGTCCACTTCGCGGCGCGGCTCCTGGAACCGGGCGAGGTCCTGCTCGACGATTTCGCCTACCTGGAACACGTGGGCCCCATGCCGGCCATCGAGAAGGTGCGGTTGGAGGAATCGGCGGACGCGCCGGGCGAGCGGGCCGTGCTTCATGCCACCGTGACCAACCGGGGCGACCTGCCCGCGCCGGGCGTATTGGTGGCGCTGACTTCGGACCTGCCCGGTCTGCAGGCCGCCCTCGGTGACACGGTTCGTGCCCTGGGCACGATGGCGCCGGGGTACTACCAGGAACTGAGCTGGCCTATCAATTATCGCCGCGTGAAGGCGGGCGCGTTGCTTCTCACCGCCACATGGGAGACGGGCAAGGCGCTGCCCGCCCCGGATTCACCGGACTACCCCGCCACCACGCTCCAATTCCCCCTGGAACGGAAACTCACGCTCATCAACTGGGGCCCCGAGGCCCCGGTGGCCGCCGTGGGGCAGCCCATCGGCATCGAGGCGTGGGTCGAAAACACGGGCAACACCCTCCTGCCCGCGTCCCTCACCATGACCTACACCCTGGGCGGCATGATGACCACGGCCACCCTCGACAAAGCCCTGCCCCCGGGCGGGAAGGCCGTGATTCGAGGCACTTCCGTGTACGGTCAACAGAGTCCGGCGGTGTCCGTGGTGCTGAACGGCATTCACGCCGGGGACCTGGTGGTTGAGGGCGGCCAGGTGAGCACGCTGGTGGTGGGGGCGGATTGCTTCGTGCCGCTGGAGGAACTGGCGGAGAAAGCCACAAGAGACCAACCGTATGCCGTCAAAACGGAGGATTACGTGGCCTGTGTCACCCCCAACCGCGCCCTCGTCTTCCGGCGCAATAACTTCGGCTACGGTCCCGGCGAAATCCTCGTGCGGACCGATGTGGGCTGGAAGACGTGGCTGTGGATGCCGCGGCTTAGCACCATCGTGGTCCATGACGAGGACGGTGTCCGGCAGGTGTTCGTGCCGCAAGCGAACGATGTGCGAATGACATTTCCCGGCTCCGAGGGGGAAGTCGAGTTGGGATTCAAGGCCGCCTTTCAGGCGGACAAGGGCCCGAAGCATGCCTTTGAGCTGTCCCTGGCCCTCCGTTCGGAAAGCGGTCGTGTGTCCCTGGACGGCAGGTTCTCGCTCGTGAGCGACCGGGAAAGCGCGTTGCTACGTCTGGACGGCCCCATGTTCTACATGGCCGACCGGACGGAAGCCATCGTGCCGGGGCTGGAGTGGCTGGTGGATGACGAGGTGTCGTCCAGCACCCTGGATATCCAGGAGGGCCATCCTCACCAGGTGCGCTACGTGCCCGATCCGCGCATGTGTACCATGCCCGCGCTGGGCCTGAAGAACAGCTTGGGCACCGTGATCTTCCGTTGGCGCGAGGCGTCGTACTCCGCCGACGGTACCCCGCCGACCGGACGCTGTCAACCGGTCTTCGCCTCGCCGGACCGTTTCGAAAACCAGCGGTCCCACCTTTTCGGCATCCAGTTGCCTTCCGTGCCGGAACACCTGGATCCCAATAGCCGGGAAGCGGCGCGGCCCCTCGAATTGACGCCGAACGTGCCGGTGGCGGGCGCGTGGCGCTTGGAGGAAGGCCGGTACCCGGAGCATCTCGCGGCCTCTATGGCGGCACCCTATCTCGCGCGCAAGAAAGCGGCGTCCAGCCCCGTCACGCCCGCCCCACTCCCACGCGGCAGCTACGATGGCGAGATCCAGTTTTCCATGCGGGCCTTCTTTGACTCCCTGTGGGAGCCGGAGGAGAACATGTGGATGCTGTCAAAAAACGGACCGCCCCAGATGTCGCACCTCGCGCGCGACCCGAACTACGTGGCCGACATCCTCGTCGGCGCGCTGCACAGCCCCGATAAGGCGGTGCGCGCACGGTGCCGGGCGTTGGTGGAGGAACACGCGGGACTGCTGCACCGGCGGCCCACCCTCGAAACCCTGCGTTTTGGCGTGCGGCCCGACCGCGCCGTATCGCTCGTGGATACGGTGGGCGGACTGCTCGCCACCCGGGGCGAGGACGGTCTGTGGCACTTCGACGCGGATCGCAAGGACACGGGCGTGTTTCGCGGCATGGACTACCACGTTATTGGCGAGGACGGCGCGGTGGCGGTGGGCAATAACGCGGACAAGGTCCGCAGCATTCTCCGCTACGCCCGCGTGGCGGGGGACTGGCGCGCCTACGAGGCGATGGTGCCCGTCCTCGAATACTTCCAGACCCGGCGCGTGCCCCGTGCCGCGCAGGTGTGGGAGGTGCCCTTCCACACGCCCGACCTCCTCGCCGCGTCGGACGCGGTGGAGTGTTTCCTGGAGGCCTACCGGTTTTCCGGCGAGCAACGCTGGCTCGATGCGGCGCGGGACTGGGCCTTCAAGGGCCTGCCCTTCATCTACTTCTGGCAGAACCCCGAGAAGCCCTACACCCTCGGCGGCAGCATTCCCGTCTTCGGCGCCACGTGGTTCTCCTGGTCTTGGTTCGCCCGGCCCGTGCAGTGGAACGGCCTCCGCTACGCCGATGCCCTACTCATGCTGGACGAAGAAGACAGCGAATACGACTGGCGGCCCATCTCCGAGACCATCATCCGCTGCGTGTTCTACCAGCAGGCCACCGAAGGCGAGGACGTGGCCCTCTGGCCGGACTCCATCAGCGTCATCGACGGTGAGAAATCGGGTTGGGTTTTCGGACCGCGTATGCCCATCACCAGCATCATGGCCTTGCGCGGCGAAAGCGAGGTGGTGCGTACCACCATTCTGGGCGAAGGCCGCGACCGTATCCACGTGAGCGCACTGGCAAGTATCGAAGATGCCGCGTGGCAGGACGGCCAGGTCCGTTTCAATACCGCCTTCCCCGAAGGCTACGCCGGGTTTGTTCTGCTGAGCAACGTGACCCGTCCCGTTGGGGTGACGGTGAACGGGCATGGCCTGACGGAACGGAATCACCTGTTTCAACAAGACGCGCCCGGCTGGTTCTACGATGACAGCCAGGCCTTCCTGAGCCTGCAACTCGGCGTGGGAGACCGCTTCGAGGTAACGGTGAACGGCGTGGATTTCCAGCCGGTGAGCCGTCTGCCCGAAGCGACCAACCGAATCGATTTCACCTTCGACCAACCCGGCTTCGACGGCTGGACCCCGGCGAACGACATGACGAACCTGCACGTGGTGAAGGGCGCGCTGACGGGAGACATTACCGGCGGCGACCCCTACATGTACCGCACCATGCTCGACGTGTCCGGCGATAGCTACCAGGCCATCGAGGTGCGCATGCACGTGCCCGGCGGGGGCATGGGGCAACTCTACTGGAACACCGCCGATGACTCCGCCATCAACGAGGCGAAGGTTTTCGTCTTTCCCGTGCAGGGCGACGGCGCGTTCCATGTGTACCGCATCCAGACCGCCGGACATCCGGCCTGGGACGGGCAGACCATCCTGTCCCTTCGCCTCGATCCCTGCAACGGCGGCACGGGCCCCTTCGCGGTGGACTACATCCGGGGCGTGACGCCATAGGCCGTGCCATTCTCTGGCACGCGGCGGCTATGTTTCCAGCACGAGAATCCAGTCGTGGCACTCGGGGGGGATGGGGGGTTCCCAGTTCCCCTCTGCGTCGGGGACCACATCGCCCAAATCATGGTCTTCGCCGCGCACGGGGTCGAAGTAGCGCGCGCGGTATGACACGCCTTCTTCGATCCCCTTTACCAGCGGCGGATTCCAGCAGGGCGGGGCGCAGTAGATCACGCGGATCTTCCCCGGCACACCCAGGGCCACGTTGCTGTTGGGATCGTTTTCGTTGGGCGATTCGACGGTCCATTCAGGGTGGCGCTCCCACTCCCACCAGGCGTAACGGCGGATGAAATCGGCCGCCGCGCCGAGCTGGCCCGAGCCGGGCAGATCCATGGCCTCGTCCCAGGGGGTATTTCCCCAGCAGCGACCGTGGGGCGAAGGGCCATAGGGGTTTTCCACGGTACACATCTGCCAGATGCCGTTGGCGCCGTAGGTGTGGCCCGCCGTACCGTTGACCACGGAGTGCCAGAAGCACAGGCGCTGCACGTTTTGCCACGCATAGCCGAGGATGCCCTCGTAGTTCACTTCCGAGTTGATCACGGGCATGGCCGGTTCCCGCGCCACGGCCTTCTTCACCATGTCGATGGTGGGGGACACGCTGGCCAGGTCGCCGTGGCCGGTCTGGAGCATCTCGAAGTCCATTACCGCCGGATCTTCGACCATGTCACGGCCGAAACCGGTGGGGTGAATAGCGAGCAGGTTGTGGTAGGCGTCCACCGCGCGGATGTGGCGCATCACCTCGGTCCAGCCTTGCTTTTGCGTTTCCGCGTCGCCCTCGGGATCCTCCGAGAGGTAGTAGGCCATGGTCCCCTCGCCCGCGGCGCACCACACCACGGGGTACGCGCCGTAACGGGCGATGAGGTTCCGCCAAAAGCGCTTGACCTTTTCCACGCCGATTTGGGGCAGGTAATAGCCCCACATGCCGACAATGCACGGGGTCAGGCCCGCGTGAACCAGGTGGGCGATCTTCAGGTCGGCCTCGTCGTAGTAGGCCGGATTGATACGGGCGAAATCCTCGGCGAAGGGAAAACCCGCGTGGTTGCGGCCACGGGGATCCCAGGCGCTCATGTCGGGGTAGGGGCCGGCGATGATTTGCACCACGTTGAAGCCTTTTTCCACCCGGTCGGCGGCAAGCATCTTGAAACCGCGGGGCCAATCCAGGCGCGTTGACAGCCCCATCCACCACGTGTCGCCCATCCAGAAGAAGGGCGTGCCGTCGGCGTGCTCGAAGTGCCGTCGGTCGTCGGCCACGCGCAGGCGGCCGTGGGCGTAAAGGGGGTTCTCCGTGGGGGCATCACATACCGACACCGTGCCGCGCCGGCCATGCAGCCCCCCGTCCGAGGTGTCCGAGCAGACCGTCTCGTAGGGGTAGTCTCCCTGCATGGCGCCCGAGAAACGCACCCGCCAGGCCTGCCCGCCGGCCCAGAACGCGGGCACGCGCAAAGCGCCACCCTCGGGGGTTTTGAAGACCACGTCCAGTTCGAGGTCGTTGTAGGGGTCCCCGTGGGAAACCGTGGACGTAAAACTGATTTCGATGACCACGTTGCGTGCCGTGTTCAGTTGCATGGTGTTCCTCTTTCAGGATGGCACGTAAAGAGATACTCGATTTCGCAAATGCCTCTTCACGCCTTTCATATGGACCGCCCGGAACGTGCATGGTACACTGCGTCCGCGCCCCGGTATACACGTCCGCAGGTTGAGATTCAAGCATGCTCGTCGCCATTCACCAGCCCCATTACCTGCCCTGGCTCCGTTACTTCGAGAAAATCGCCCGGGCCGATGCCTTCATCGTGCTGGACAACATCCAGTACAGCAAGAACGGCTGGCAAAACCGAAACAGGATCAAGACGCCCAATGGTCCGGCCCTGTTGACCGTGCCCGTGCACGGGCGGTACCGGCAACGGCTCAACGAGGTGCGCGTCAACAACGCCGTGCCGTGGCGGCGAAAGCATGGGGAGGCCCTGCGCCAGGCCTATGGGAAAACGCCCCATTTCGCGGCCTGCGCCGAATTCCTGGAAGCCACCTATGGCCGCGACTGGGAATACCTGAACGACCTCAACCATCACATGCTGACCCATTGGGTCCGCCTGTTGGGCATCAATACGCCGCTGTATTACGCCTCCGAACTCGACGTGCCGGGCGTGGCCACGGAGCGGCTCGTGAACCTGGTCCGGGCCGTGGGGGGGGACGCCTACTACAGCGGCGCCTTCGCGCTGGACGCCTACCTGGACCCTGCCGTATTGGCCGCGTCGGGCATTGCCCTCGTGCTGCAACACTGGACCCCGCCGGTGTATGAGCAAGGCCGGGGCACGTTTATCCCCGACCTTTCGGTGGTGGATCTCCTGGCCCACAAGGGTCCGGAAGCGCGCGCCCTGATCCTCGCCGCCGGCGAAATCGAATGAAGTGGCGCACGGCGGATATGGTATTCTGCTTTCGTGAATCACCAATCCAAAAAGAATACCCGGGGCCTGGAAAGGCGGCATCTTCTTTCCCTGCTTCCGAATCTGCCGTTTCACCTGCGGCGCGTGCTGGTCGTGGGCGTGGGAGAGGGGGAAGTGGGTTTGTTCCTGCGCGGACGCGAAGGGGTGGAGGTGTATGGCCTGGATGCCGATCCCGGCCGCGTTGAAAGGACTGGAGCCTGTTTTCATGGTGTTGTGGCGGGCACGCCGGAGACCGGCCTTCCCTTTCCCAAGGCCTTCTTCGATGCCTTTATCCTGACCGATGCTTTCCTGGCCAGGGGCGACATTACCCAGGCCGTCGCGGCGTTGCTTCCCTATCTCAACAAGTTCGGCACGGCCTTTCTCCTGCTGCCCAATGGGGCTTACGGCCGGCCCGTGACGGGGAAAGGCGCGGAGAATGACGCCGGGCAGGGCCCGGACCTGGACACGGCCTCCATCCTGGCAACGAAGGGCGGGATGAAGTTTTTCTGCCAGTGGCCCGCCATGGATGCGGCGCTTCAGGAGGCACCCCTTGACGCCGAAGGGCGCATCCGGCGCGACGGCGCTCCCATTCCCGTGGGAGACGAAGCGGGCCGCGAGCGGTGCGCAACCTTCGCCTGGCTCATCCAGATGATCCGTCCCGGCTATGACCCGCTTGCCCACGCCCGCGCCCTCTTCGACGCGGGGCGCCCGGAATGGAGCTACCACCTCCTGACGGATATCCCCGACGCCCTGTTGGGGCCGGAAACATCCCGCATTACCATTCATCTCGAAACGGTGCTCGCCCTCCTCGCCTGGCGTCAACGGGAAGGCCGCGCGGGGCTCGTGGAGGCCTTCAACCGCGCTCAACTCTACTTTCACGACACCTTGGCCACCCAGCCCGACTGCGTGCCCATGTACCAGTGCATGGCCCATTTCTGGCGGCTCCTGGGCGACGTGGACATGAGCCGACGCGTCCTTCGTTCCATCCGGCACGTGGTGGCGGACCCGGCGCTCGACGCGCAACTCGCCGCGCTCGACGCCCCGCCCCGGGAAGCCCTTCCCGAGGTGACCGCGCCGCCGTGGGACGCGGCCGCCTACCACCCCCGCGTGTTGTTCATCATGCATCCGCGGCTCCACTTCGGTCTCGATGTGCTCTACGATGGTCTTTGCGCGGTGCTGGGTGATGAACACGTAAATGACTATCCCTATAAACCCACGCTCCACGGCGACACCCCCGCGGAGATGGCTCACTACCCGTGCAGCTTCGACCGGCCCGGGGAGGCCGTGCCCCTGGACACCCTTCTCGAAGAACTTCGCGGCGGCCGCTTCGACCTGGTGCTCTATGGCGATTGCGAGGGCGCGATTGACCCGGAAACAGCCCGGCGTATCCGTGAAGCCGCGGGCAACCTTCCCTTCTGCATTGTCGATGCCGTTGACGAATCCCAAAGCACGCGGAAAAGCACGTGCGTCACGCTGGGAAGGCGGGACGTGACGGCCTACTTCAAGCGGGAAATGCTCGCCTGCGCGGACTATGGCCCCAACACTTTTCCCCTGCCCTTCGCCTTTCCCGAGGACCGTTCCGACCGGGTTTGGCCGGATTACCGTCCCACCCGCTTTTTCTGGGCCGGCCACCGGCAATTCGGTATGCGACGACTCTACCTGGAGCAGCTTGAGGGGCACCTCAACGTGAGCCTGGAAGGCTTCTATGCACCCGAGGACTACAACCGGATCCTTCGGGAAAGCCTCGTGGGCCTGAATTGTTTTGGTTTCGGCTTCGACACGGTGCGTTACTGGGAATTGCCCGCGCATGGCTGTATGCTGCTTTCCGAACGGCTTCCCATCGTGATCCCCCATAACTTCCGCGATGGCGAAACGGCCGTTTTCTGGGACGATTTGCCCGATCTTCTGGAGAAACTGGATTACTATCTCGCACACCCCGACGAAGCCGCCGCCATTGCCCGCGCGGGCCATGTCAATTTCTGGAAACATCACACCGGCGCCGCCCG
Organism: Candidatus Hydrogenedentota bacterium; assembly: GCA_024278275.1. Lineage (GTDB taxonomy): Bacteria > Hydrogenedentota > Hydrogenedentia > Hydrogenedentales > JAJRTN01 > JAJRTN01. Next base: position 25,589 of record JAJRTN010000116.1, on the reverse strand, counting down.
GGCGCGCCAGTTGCTGGGCTGGGTGCAAGGATTGATCCATGCGGAAAGGGACGGTGAATGACCAGGGATCCATCAGGAAAGGGCGTTTGTGGCATAGTGTAATGTAGACGATGGTGGCAAGGTACGGTAACGAATGGAGGCGCGAGAGTCCTGAAATCCATGGCCCGTTCTTACAGGTGTATCTTATACTTGCTTTTTCTTGTCTCGTGCGTGTTCACCCCCTGGGTTTTTGCCGATGCGCCCAAAGGGGACGAAGCCGCTGAAAAGGTCATCTATGGCCCGGACAACCGCATTGACGTCTACCAGGAGGGCGATCCCCGGCGCCGCCACTGGGCCGAGGCGACCTGTGCGCTCGTGTCCGCCGGGAGTCTCCAGGCGCAGCCCGACGGCAGCTACACCCTCGTCACCCAGCCCTACCGCTTCGCCGGTTTCAGCCCCTGCGCGGATGAGCCCTTCGCCACCCAGCCCACGGCCCCTTTCTGTTCCGGCTTTGCCGTGGGGCAGGATCTGATTGCCACGGCGGGGCATTGCTACGATGTATCCAGCTTGAACAACGTGCGCTTTATTTTCGGCTTTGTCATGGAGGACGCGAACACGGCGGTGCTCCACTTCTCCGCCGACCAGGTCTACGCCGGAATTGAAGTGGTGGGACGCGAATACACCCAAACCGCCGCCGATTGGACGCTCGTCCGCCTGGATAGGCCCATCGCCCTCGCCGGCTTCGACCCGCTTCGCGTCCGGCGCCAGGGCGTAATTGCCGACGGGACCGCCGTGGGAGTCATCGGTCACCCGAGCGGCCTTCCCATGAAGCTGGCCTTCGGCGATACCACGGTCGTCCGCGACGGCAGCCCCGAGGGCTTCTTCGTCGCCAACCTGGATACCTATGGCGGTAATTCGGGTTCGCCCGTGCTGGCCGCCGCGACGGGCACGCTGGAAGGGATACTGGTCCGTGGCGCAACCGACTTCGCGATTGTGGGCGGGTGCTTCCGCTCGCAGGTTCACGCCGATACCGAGGGGCGCGGCGAGGATGTGACCAAGGCGACGGCTTTTGCCCACCTGGTGCCCGAACTGACCACGCGCCAGGGCACGGTCGAGTTCCTGTCGGACGCCGTCGGCTGCAACGGGTGGGGACGTGTGCAGGTGCGCGACCTGGATCTGGCTTCCGCGCCGACCGTGACCATTGCGGTGACTACCAGTGAAGGTGACCGTGAAACCTTTGATCTTTTTGAGTCCATGCAGGGTTCTGGTGAGTTTACCGGCGACTTTCCGGCCCACGTGGGTGTTGCCGATCCCGGCAACGGCACGATCGAAGTAAATGCTTCCAGCCTGGTCACGGTCGAGTACCGGGATGAAAACGACGGCAGCGGGTTGTCCCGCATGGTGTCGGACACGGTGGGCGTCGATTGCTTCACGCCCGCCATTTCCGGGGTCGCGTCGGGCGATGTGACGAGCCACTCCGCCAGGATCACCTTCGAGACCGACGAAACCGCCACGGGGCGCGTGCTCTTTGGAACGGATTGCGCATCGACCGTGTCCTTCGCCACGGGACCGGCCGCTACGGCGCATGTCATCGACCTCGCGGGCCTGGAGGAACAGACCACCTACTACTTCCGTATCGAAGCAACCGACCTTGCGGGCAATACCGCTTCGCGAGACAATTCGGGACGGTGTTACACCTTTACCACCGGGACACGCGTGGACTACCTGACAGAGGTTTTTGGCGCGGAGGACGTCGATCTGAACGGGCTGGAGCTTTCCTTCCTGCCCACGCCCGACGGGCAAGGCTACACCCTGTGCGTCCATCCGGCGCCGGACCGTCTCGAATCCGAAGGGGAAGGCTTCACGCTTGACTTGCAGGATGATGACAGCCAAGGTGTTTCCCTCCCTCCGGAGAAGACCTTTCCCTTCTTTGGCGTACCTTATGGCGAAGTCAACGTGGGCAGCAACGGCTTCTTGACCCTGGGATCCACCGATACCAGTTGGGAACCGACGGCCGCGGTCCATTTTGGAAAGCCCCGAATCTCCATGCTTTTCCGCGATCTGAATCCCACCGCCCGAGGCAACATTTCCTGCGTACGCAACGATCAGTATATTACAATCGATTTCGAGGACGTGGTGGATTTCGACAGTTCGGGCCAATACGAAGGCAAGCCGGGCAACACCTTCCAGGTCAGGCTCTACTACAACGGCGTGATCCGCGTGGTGTACCGAAATGCCCTTCCCGGTGCGTCGATTGCGGGGATTTCGCCCGGTGCCGGCGTACCACTGGGATTCGAACCCAGCGATCTGAGCGCTGCGGCGGATTGCACGCTGCTCGAAAACGACATGGATGGCGATGGATTGCCCGGCGGCTGGGAGTTTGAATACGGATTGGACCCCTATGACGGCGAGGGGAACAACGGTCCCGACGCCGACCTGGATGGAGACGGGCTGAACAATCTTGAAGAGTTTGAAAGGGGAACCGACCCCCGGAATACGGACAGCGACCGGGACGGCATAACGGACGACGTGGAGGTGTTCGTCGGCCTGGACCCCGCCGACGGCGAAGGCGATGAAGGAGCTTTGGGCGACCCCGACGACGATGGTCTCACCAACATCTTTGAGCTGGCCGCCGGTACCCACCCGAGACATTGGGACTCCGACCGGGACGGCCAATCGGATTTGGAGGAGATCTGGGCCGGCACCGATCCCACGGGACGGGGCGAGTTTCACACCGCGGATCTCGACCATGATGGCCGGATTTCCCTGTCCGAACTCCTGCGCGTCGTGCAGCTTTTCCGCTCACGGGGCTATGGTTGCAGCAACGGCTCCGAGGATGGCTACCGACCCGATGGCGAAAACCGGGACTGTCTCCCGCACCACGCCGATTTCCCCCCGGAGGACTTTACGATTGATACCCGTGAGCTGCTTCGGATGCTCCAGTTTCACAACGCCGGTGAATATGGCAGGGACATGTACTCCGAGGATTCTTTCGCGCCCATGGCATGGCCCTCCCGGCCCTGAGTCCCCGCCTCCACCAGGAGGGGCTGTGAATGAGCGTTACTCCGGTTTTGCCGTATAGGTCATCTCGAAACGACAGGTGATCGCCTCATCGGCCTTGAAATCCGCAAATACACGGGTCAGCACACCCTGCTTCTGGTTGCTCCGGCAGGCTTCCTCGAGAGGCTCCGCATGGAACACGGCGTTTTCGACCGTCAGGGTCAGCACCCCCTTGTCTGAGATAATACGCGCGGTGTTACCCTCGGTTTCGACATCGAGCCAGGTCATGAAGGGTTCCCGCACCGTGAAGCCTTCCTCCCGTGCGAAAGAGTCGGTGAGGGTGATGTGGCCGTCATCGTGAAGTTCCAGGCGGCGGCGGGCCTCGCTGAGACCTTCAACCGGATAGGCTTCCCGGAACGCGATCTCGATAACACCGGAATCAGAGACTTCCATGGTCCCGCGAATCCTGCCGCCGGGCGGTTGGAGCACGCCGTCGATGACGGGTACGCTGTGTCCCCCGGCACCGGCGAAGAGGTTTTCATAACGTTTGGCGCTGAAATAATCCTTGCTGTAGAGGCCGGGCCCCGGATCGCAGAGATAGGTAACGCCATCGGCGTAAACGATGAAGCTGCCCACGTCGTTGTGGTTGTGGGGTTCGGCATTGTGACCCGCCTTCGCGGCCAGCACCACCGTATGCCCATCCTCGTGGAAGACGCGCTTCGCCACCGCGGCGTCGGCCAGCCAGGCGTTGTCGATCACCAGGGCCGCGTCGCCGCGCCCGTCCCAATAGAGCAGGTTGAAAAGCGCCACGTCGAGCCGCCCCGCCATGGGATCGCCCACGATGGCCTTGAGCGAAGGGAGCCCGAACCGGTCGGCGAGAATCGAGGCCATGTAGGGATGGATGCTTACGCCCGTGCCCGCGTCGGCGAAATTAACACACGTGTTCTCGTCCAACACCATGACAAGGGGAAACGCGGCGATCCGGGCCATGCGCGGTTCCGCGAGGAGGTCGATCTCCCCACCCGTGCGTGAACGCAGCATCTCGCCCAGGATGACGTAGTGCATCAGTCCGTATTGCCAGTAAGACAACCCTTCCAGGCTGGCCCCGTCAGCGGTGAAGGCGCGGTTGACGTACTTGTCGAGTTGTTCGATCACCGAGGTCAGGGCCGCCGCCTGCCGTTCGGGATCGTCCTCCAGCAGCAGAAACGCCTCGCCAACGCTGCCCGCGCAAACGCCCGTCCAATTGCTCCCGCCGTCACCCCACCCCCAGGCGTAGGGGTGCTCGAGATAGGGTTCAAAGATGCGGCGGTTGACCTCTTCCTTCACCCGCGTACGGATTTCCTCCGGGATGCGGTCTCCCAGCAGGCGAAGTGCGAAACCCATGGAGGCGGACAGTTAGGCGGCGAAGAGATCGATTTTACGGTGGCGCGTCTCGTGCGCCGGGGCCACCCAGTTCGTCTCCTCGCAAAGACTCCAGAGCAGATCGTTCACATGGTCCTGGGCGGCGGCGTCTTCACCGAGCCAGGCCAGCATAACCGCGCGAACGAGCATTTCCCGTTTGGCGAAATAGGGCCGCTCATAGGGCCGGCGGGTGCCGTCCTTCCGATAGGTTCGGTAGAGGGTGTAGGTGGTTTGGGGAATGTCGAAGTCCCCCGCCCGCGCCCACGCAAGAAGCGCCTGGCCCGTTTCCGAGGCGGCCAGGGCCGGTATCGACGCGCCGTCCAACCGCGGGATAAGCGGACCGGACGCTTTCGAGAGTGCCATCTGAATTCCCTCTCGGCTCAAGGGTTGGGCTGAACAGGGCCAAGCGACCCCGAACACCATGAGCGCCGCCAGAAACGACGCAACGAAACACGATTGCATAACCGGCTCCTTTTGGTACATGCGCGAAACGAAAACACCTTAACAGAATTGTTCGAGATGCCAGGCGCCCCGCATGAACCCTTCCTCGCGCTCCTGCGCGGCGTCCTCGTGCTCGATGCTTAGAACGCCATCGTAGCCGTTCATCCGCAGATGGCTGATGAACTCGCCCCAATCGATATGGCCGAAACCGGGGATGACGTAGCGCCACCAGCCGCCGCCGTAAATCCCCACCCGGGCGCGCAGGGCACGGTCGATGAGCGTGTCCTTGGCGTGAACGTGGAAGATCCGGTTGGCGTAGAGCGACACGGGGAGCAGGTGATCGCATTCCTGGTGAAACAAGTGGGAGGGGTCGTAGTTCAAGCCGAAGTTCTCGTCGGGGATGGCGTCGAAAAGCGCCTCAAAGGTGTCCAATCCCTGGAGACAGGTCTGAAACCAGTTCTCCAGGGCGATATTGACACCCTTCTTGCGCGCATGGGTCAGGATCGGTCGAAAGGCCTTGGGCAGCACGTTCCGGATGGTGTCCAGCTTGCTCATGCCCGGCGCGGGAAAACCGCTCAGCATGCACACGGTGGGCACGCCCAGTTTGACGGCGGCGTCGATGGCGAGCTTGGCGTTGCGCTGTACCTCCCTGACCTTATCCGGCCTGGTGATGTCGATGGTGTAGTAGCCCAGCGACGAGATTTCGAGGGCCCGTTCTTCCAGGGCGGCGATGAGCTTCTTGGCCTTGGCGGCGGTGAACTTCGTGGGATCGATGTGCCGGCTGCCCGGCCCCGCAGCCATTTCCAGGCAAGGGATCGAAGCGGTTTCGGCGAATTCCAGGACGGTTTCCAGGGGCTCCGCGGCAAAGGGGACGGTGAGCATGCCTACTTTCATGGGAATTCCTTCCATGGCCGGCCAAAACGGCGGGCGGTGGTTTACATATGCAACAGGATTTTCATCACGCCCGGATCCTCTGCGCGGCGCATGGCCGTTTCGGCCATGGACAAGTCATAGGCTTCCGAGATCATGGGACGCACCTCGACGTTTCCCAGGGACAGGGCTTCGATGGCCGGACGGAACGGGCCGCACCGGGAACCCACGAAGGTAATCTCATTCACGACGGGAAGGCTGAGTTCCAGGGCCGTCGGGTGGGCCACGGTGGTTTTCATCACGATGGTGCCCTCGGGACGAACCAGCTCGATGGCACGTTCGATGCCCTGGCCGTTGCCGGTGGCATCCACGACAACATCAGCACCCCGTTCAAGTGGTTGATCCGCCTGCACGGTCTTGATGCCCAGTTCCTCGAGCATGGTCAGCTTCCAGCGGTGTTTTCCCACGCAAACCAGGTTTTTCGTCTGAAGCCACAGCACCTGCGCAATGAGTTGTCCGAGTTTCCCGTCACCCAGCACGATAACACGGTCGCTGTTGGTGATGACAACCTGCTCGGTGATGCGAAAGGCCGCGGCGAGGGGTTCGGTGAACACGGCCACATCGTCGCGAACACCGGCCGGCGCGAGATGGAGGTTTTCCTCGGGGAGGGTAAGGTATTCCGCGAAAGCGCCCTGCCGACCCTGGATGCCCAGCACGGTGCGGTTGAGACAGTGCTGCGGCATTTCCATCCGGCAGTAATGGCACTGATGGCACGGACAATTGATCTCCCCCACGACCCGTTTTCCCACGAGAAAGCTGTTGCGCCCTTCCTCCACGATACCGACGAACTCATGGCCCTGCACACCACGGTAGCCCATGTAACCGCGCCTGAGCTCGAGATCCGTGTTGCAAATCCCGGCGGCAAGCACCTTGATGAGGGCTTCGCCCGGCGCGCGTTTAGGCACGGGAATATCTTTGAGCCGGACTTCACCTTCATATACCAGCGCACGCACGTAGTTTCTCCCACCGGGCAAATCACTTAAACAAAAGGAAAGTCCGCGGTTTTTCAGTCAACCTCCGGATGCCCGAACACCCTCACAATGATTACCGACCCCGCAAGCGGAACAGCGCCGTTCCAATTCAACACATATACGGCCGGCGTGTCAAGTCCCCGAATCGAGTCCCTGCAAATAGACCCCAATAGGCCCAATAGTTCCTTACCCGTAAAGTCCGGTACCCATGGTCATGAATACGGGTTTACCCCGCCCTGCCGTCATTCCCGCGAAGGGGCCTGTCGATTGAGTCGTGAGCGCCTACCCATGGGCAGGAATCTGTTTTTTGGGGTTGTGTTCGTTTCAGGTCCACAGGGCCGACAGTCCGTCGCCGTGGTTCCGCGGGAAAGTAGAAGCCGCTTCCGCGCTATTACGAGGGAATCAGCCTCTTTATGGTCCGGTGATGGTGGTCCAGGCGCCGCGACCGTAGGTGGCGGCACGAAGCTGTTTGCTCGTGGGGTCCACCACCAGGTCCGTTACCGAAACGTTCGGAAGGCCGTCACTGTACCGCGTCCACGTCCACAGGCCACCCTCGGCATAGGTCTCTCCCCGGTACACGCCACGGTCTGTGCCGACATAGGCCCGCAGGATGCTGCGACCGTCGCCACAGACGGTATTGACCTTAAACCCTGAGATCTTCTTTGGCCAGTAAGGCACGAAGTGGTGTGTGGGAAGGTCGCCCGTGATGGGATACTTTGAGGCGCCAGGCGGCTCGTCGTGAATACGTAGCATTTGAATGCGCGCCCACGGCTGATTTGCCTTGAGTATGACGTACAGGATCTCATGATCAACGGGAGAGAAGGCCATGTTGACCACGGACCCCTCACCCGTTCCGACCGGTGGGTCGAACACCTTCACCCAGGAAGGAAAACCGCCTATCATGTAGCGCACCCATATCTGGCCCTTGCTGGTGCCCGCCACAATGCGGCGGCGAACGGGCTGAATGGCCACGCGCGCTATATGCCCTCTTAGGCTGGCGTCGGTCGGACCGATCTTCGTCCAACTCCCGCCTGAGTTGGAGGTGTAGAGAACCTGCAAACCCTGCGCCACCAGGATGTAGTCGCGTGTAGGGTCGCAGGCAATCTGGGCGGTCCCCATGTACCAGGACAGTCCCCCTTCCTTGTTCAGGAGCCCGTTGGCGGCTTTCGCCCAATTATTGTGGGAGCAGTTGCCGCCTTGATTGCACCGGACGGTGGTTTCCAACCACTGGTGTTGCGCGTAGAGGACCTGGTTTCCAGGCGCAATGATCGAGTAATAGCCATCTCCCCCCTTAACCATCTTCCAGGCGTCGTTTCCCTGGTAGAGAATGGTGCCGTTGTCTTGCGTACCGCCGAGCATCATGGTCGAATCGGTCTGTGAAGCATCAAAATCAAAGAACATAGTCACGCGCAAGTCGTTGTTCCGGTGTCTTACAAGATCGCCACCCGACAAGTCGATGGTGCCCCGCCATATTCCGCCGTCACAACCGATGAAATAACGCTTCCCGGTGGCATCCGTGGGATCCCAGACAAAGCGGTGCATGTCGTCATGAATTCCCTGGACCCGATGGGGACCGACCGTCACGCTTCCAGACTTCAGGTACCGGTATAGTTTGATGCCGCTAAAATAGATCAGTCCATCGATGGTGGGGTGGGCGGCCAGGAAGGGGCTGTAGAGTCCGGAATCGTTGGAGGTGACGAAGACGGACCAGGTGGCACCGCTATCCAATGAACGGTAGACGTTGAGCCGGGGCTTGTTTTCGCCGGAACCGAGAGGGTTCGGCAGCGCCGCGTAGAGCGTGGTCGGGTTGGCCGCATAGATGGCCATCTGCCAGGCTTGGCCCGTGCGCGCTTCGCCCCCGGCGGCCTTGGGGTGAATCGTGTTTATGGCGGGGAGGTCCGTGGTGAGCTTAACCCAATCTGAAGCCCGGGTGGCGGTCTGACCTGCCGCTGTTCTGTACATACCGTCGCTGATGACGCTCGCGTAGAGGAAGGAATGGTCGGTGGGGTGAACGGCCAGGTCGGCGATTCTCCCGGGAAGGATCTGAGTCCATTCGGAAGGGTCACTATAGAGACTGGCGGGCGAGGAACTCGTGTAACGGAGTACGCCCTGATCGGAACCCACATAAATCAGCACGTTTCCGGGAGACGGATAGCGGATAACGATATCATTTGCCCCACCAATGCTCCTGTTCACCCACGGGGTGTGTGCTGCGCTGACAAATTGGATCCACGTGTTTCCGCTGTCAATGCTCTTGAAAATGCCCAATCCGCCGCTGTAGTTGGCACTTCCCGTGCAGGCGTAGAGAATGCTCGGCGTCACCGGGTCAACCGCGAGGGCGCCTATGCTGATGAGGGGCAGCGCGTCCCCGATGGGTTCCCATGAGTCCCCGCCATTGACGGTCCGCCAGACACCACCGGTGGGCGCACCCGCGTAGATGATGTTGGGGTTCGTGGGATGGGGCGCGATGGCATCAATGCGCCCGACAGAACCGGTAGGACCGCCGCCTGTTCCGTTGGTGAGAAGCGATGGGCCGATGGACGACCACTGATGGAGTCCCGGCGCGCTGTAGGCCCCCGTGGGACCGGGTATGGCGCAATCCCAGACCCACTTGCTCTGGAATTCGGCGTGGGGAAAGCCATCGGGAAGATTAAGCTCCACCGAGATACTGTGTGACCCCTCGCTGACCGCGTCCCAGGGAAACGAGATCGACGTGTCTTCACCGGCCGCCAGGGGGCCAACATAGCCCTCATGCACTTGAAGGCCATCGACGAAAAACTGCGTGCCCATGGCATCCAGATCCGCGAAACTCGGGTTGTGGACCAATAGGTCTAGGCTGACATTGCTGCCCGCGTGCAGGGGTTCACTGTCCACATTCAACGCCAGATCAAATTCAAGCCCGGGTTCCGGTGTATCTTCTCCACTCACCCGAAGCCGGGCCTGGTCGGCATCATTGTCCGCCCATTGGTCTTGGCCCGCGCCATCGTAATGGACCTCGGCCCGCACGCCGAATGTTCCCGGCGTATCAACAGTGTAGGACGTTCGAATGATCTTGCGTTCCGCCAGGTCAAGCAAACCCACGGGGCGCTGATCGACCAGCGTGCCATCGACGTAAAAATCGACCGTGGCGCTTTCCGCGGGCCCCGTGCCGATATTCTCTACCGTGCCCAACAGGAAAACACTGTCACCGGGATCGGCGCGCTCGGGGTCGACCTCAACGGAAATCAGGGCGAGTTCCGCGCGCCCCCAAGTGGGGCTTTCTTCCTCGAAGGGTACGGCCACGCTCAAATCGCCGATGCGCGCAGTACCGCCTTCGGCCCGCAGCCGCATGGCTTTGGCAATTTTCGGGGTTTCGGCCGTTGCCGTGCCGTCCAACGTGCTGGCGAGGTGAACCAGGCCGCCCGTCGCCACCGGTGCGATGCCCTGCATCAGCGAAGAGAAGGGATTCGCCTCGGACCCGTCCCCCGGGGCGACCTCGCCGAAGCGTACCCATACATCACTGGGGGCATCGACGGCCTTCTCGACAGTGCTCGTTGGAATCGGTGTGACTCCGGCTTCCCGTGGCGGGCAATCAGAACAGGGCGCCGCCGTCACCCGCGCCGTCTCAGGATTAAAGGGGTCGGTGCCATTCCGAAATTCTTCAGAATTGCTTATCCCATCATGGTCCGGATCGCCCCGAGCATCATCCACCTTGGGATCCAGGCCATTCTCGGTTTCCCAATAGTCGGGCAACCCGTCACCATCAGAATCCACAAGTTCATCGGCGCCGATATCCGGACCGCGGTCAATGCCCCCCCCAGTGCGCGGTCTGGGTTCCCCGTCAATATCCTCGGCCACTTCGTAATCGAAAAGACCGTTATCCACGAGAGGCGAACCGGGAACCACGTGGTAGTCAACCAGTGCGTACGATACGTTTGGCCCGCCAAAGTCGGAGAAATCCCCCGCCACCTCGATTTCCGACGCCGTGTTCTTCAGGATCACCGCATGCACCCGGTAACGGGTGTTCACGTCGATAAGGCGCCCCACCAGGGAAGACTCCAGGAACGCGCTTTCCGCAACGGGGAACACCGTGGCACAGGACACGGGATCATATTCGGCATAGCCCGACCAGACGCCCCCGGCACCTGACACAAACCATGGCTTGTCCGGGGATACTTCGGACACGAGGGGCTGGGCCGGGATGGTAAAGTCCGGACCTACGGCGTCCCGCGTGTTTCCGTTGACAGCGCATCGCTCCATGACGAGGGATACCTGCGGGTCCGGGGCATAGACACCGAAGCCGTGGTTCCCCTCAATGGCGGTGTTACGCAGAACCAGCGCGCCCGTTACGGCGTGGATCGCGCCGGTGGACTCGGCCCCGGCCCCATTGGCGCGCACCGTGCAACTGCGCAGGGTGACCTCGGACGAATCGGCCCAAAGGCCACCGGCGTTCATCAATGCGGTGTTTCCACTGAGCACACTGTTCACAAGTTCGACCGAGGCGTTCCGAAACACGGCACCCCCACCCGCCATGGCGCTGTTTCCGCTCAGGACACAACGCTCCATGGCCAGCACACTGTCGAGCACGAATACGCCACCGCCTTCGTAGCCCTTGTTTCCGGAGAGAAAACACTGCGACACGGTGCCCGACGAACTATCCAACCAGGCCATACCGCCGCCGTGCCGTGCCATGTTGGCATAGAGAACACAGTCCACAATCCGAACGCGGGCCGATGCCCGCACGAGAACGCCTCCTCCGTGGCCCTGGCGCGGCTCCTCCATTGCCCGACCGCCGCGAATGAAAAAACCACGAAGGGTGACATCCTCGGCTTGGGCGATCAATACGGTCGAGCCGACCACTGTTGCCCGATCAGATCCGTCGAGAATGGTCTCCGCGTTCGGCTCCCCTTGGCCGGTCTCATATCCGCCTTCAACTGATATGCCCGTCTTCAACACCAACGATTCACGGTAGATTCCGGTGGCGACCTGTATAACATCGCCCGACCGGGCGATGTTAATAGCCTGCTGGATGGTCGGAAAGGCGGTCTCCCAGGAACGTCCATCTCCTGCTTCATTCTGGCACGCCCGATCCACGTGCCAAGCCGCCCCCATGGCCGTGACGTTGAAAGATGCCCAGGCAAGTGCGATGAGAAGACTGCTTCGTAACATGGTATGACCTCCGATTCACGCAGTTATTCGCCCGCGCCAATTCCGGGCAAATAAGATTGCCACGGGAGCACGGTGTTACTGCGCGATCCAGTGGGTCATACGCCGAAAGTACTACATACCCTATAAACCGTGTCGGCCCTCGTAAGCAAATTCCAGTCGAGGCACTTGCGAAATCAAGGATCTTTTTACGGGCCATCCGTAGGACCGCGTTCGGTCCCGATATTTCGCATGTTGCGGCTAAGGAAGCCGCAACATACAGGATCATGTGGTGGTTACGCTGGAAATCGCTTTTTCGTAAATGGCACCAGTCCGTTTTCCCCAGCGTGGTCCTGGGCTGTGTCGGTCACCCAGTCTTTCATCCCGAACGTATTGCCAATCTGGTCACGTATCTGAAGTGCATCCCATGCAGAGGAATAAAGGGGACGGGAATAAAGGGGACAGTAACCAATCTTAACATATTAAATAGTTGCTGTCAGCCGTGGGTGAGCGCAGGCTCTCCCGTTCCCACGCAGGGCGTGGCGGGTAGTACGTAGGGTGGGCCTTGGCCACCAAGACTGAAACCTTGACAACGAAACAGCCTCCCTTGGAAAAAGGGCCATGGTGGGCCAAGGCCCACTTATCACCCGTCATCCCCGCGAAGGCGGGGCTCCATGGCGACAAAACCGGGTTCCGGCTGGGCCGGGTTAGGCCAACAGGCGCTGCCACCCGATGTCTTTTCGAGGCTTGCTTTGTAACCTGTTTACCGCCGCCGGATCCAGGCCTCGGTCCGGTATTTCTCCTCGGCGAGGGCGTGCGCTTGCGCCAGTTCTTCCGGCGTCGGGTCCACGGACGGCCCCGGGGCGTTCATGGCCTCCCGGATGCAGTCCCTGATTTCCTCCGGCTCCAGGGGAATTGCGGTGACAAAAGCGTCATGCGCGCGTGGTCCGCGGTAGCCGGGGCGTTCCCGCGGCTCCGCCAGGTAGCGCTTCATTGCCCCGGGATCGGCCCGGTAAAGCAGCGTACCGTGGTGAAGGATGGCGGCGCGGCGGCGACGCTGGGCGTTTCCCGAGACCTTTTTCCCCGCCAGGGCCAGGTCGGAGATGCCCTCGTGCCGGAGTGGAACACCGTGCCGGGCGAAGGCCCCGGCAAGGGCGCCAAGGATAAAAACGTAGGAATCGCGCAGCGAGCGCACGCGGGGAAAATCCTCGAAGGTAAGGGCCAAGGCGTAATTGAGCGATCCGGGCCCCTGCAGGACACACCCGCCCGCGCTGCATCGGCGCATGATGGGCAGGCCGTCGGCCACGCAGGCCTCCTCGTGAACTTCCTCGTGCAGCGCCTGGCCGGTTCCCAGCACCACGAAGGGCCGGGGACTCTCCCAAAAGCGAAGTGTGCTGCCCGCGCGTCCCCGTTCCACAGCGTCGAGAATCACCTCGTCCAGGGCAAGATTCATCTCGGGTTCATCCAAGCTGAAATCAAGAACACGGATCATGCAAGCGTCCTTCGCGAAAAACGGTTTTCGGCGTGACCGGTTACGGGAGAGTAAAGCATATCCGGCGTCCCATGTGCATTCCCATGCAAAGCATGGGAACGAGAAATGCAAGGGCAGTCTCCCCTCACATGAGAGTACATTGGTGTTCTTATAACCCTTGCAGCATGAGCGTTCCTCGTCGTGAACGGTTACGTCATTTCGAATGTTGACCGGAGGTATGCCCGTACCCGGACACGCGTTGAAACGGCGAAATGTGTATGGCCGACAGTCCGATGGTGAGAAATCTCAAACAAGCCCCCTCACGGGCCGGTGCCGAAAACGGACCTTGCCCCTCTCTCCAGGGGCCTGATAGACTTGCGCCGTTTTCCCGGTTCTCCGAACCGTGCGTGCCAACTTTCAAACGAGGAATATCATATGCCTTATCTCGATCAATACAGGGATGACGTTGAAACCTTCGTGGGCGTGTGTCATGCGCTGGCCGCGAGCAAGTACGTTACGGGCCATGGGGGAAACATGGCGTGGAAACTCGAGGAAAATGTCATCCTGATTACGCCGACACGGATGAACAAGGGCGATATTACCCCGTCCGACCTGGTCTTCATCAACCTGGCGGGCGAGGTGCTCGAGGGCACGCGGAACCCCACGGGCGAGACGCCCATGTACATCAATTTCTTCCGGGAACGTCCCGATATCGCGAGCGTGCTCCATTGCCATCCGCCCGTAACCAATGCCTTTGCCGTTTCCGCGGGGCGCGAACATCTCATGCGTCCCTATTTCCCGGAAACGGCGACGGAGGTCGGTCCCGTGCCCACGGTTCCCTATGCCGAACCCCTCACCCAGCAACTGGCCGACAACTTCCTGCCCTTCCTTCGGAAGTATAATGCCTTCATCATGGAGAACCACGGTCTCGTCATCATGAGTCCCAAGGATATCTACTGGTGCAAAATGATGACCGACTTGCTGGAGTCCACCTCCATTTCCCTCGTCAACGCCTTGGCCTTCGGTCCGGTGAAGGAGATCTCCCCGGCGGGACTTCAAGACCTGGAAAACACCATGCGCGACCGTGAACTCCCCATGTTCGGCGCGCCGGGCGTCAATGACGGCCTGGTATCGCTCTACGCCGAATAATGCCGCCCCATGCTTTCCTGATGGAGACACGCCCCCGGCGGAAGAAATTTGCGCACTATTCTTGGCGTTGACGTGTATAATGACAAAGAGTTGACGTCACACAGCGCTGGAGCGCGCCGCGTGAGGCCGATGGGGTGCCTTGGCGGCCCAATCCGGGGCAGGAGTAGACACATCATGTATTTCCGAGCCGCTTGCCTGTTCACGCTGGTCTTCCTCCTGGCCGGGCTGTCCCCTGCGTCGGCCGATCCGCTCACCATCCGCGACCCTGAACAAGTTTATGGCAGCCTGGGCCCCATTGATTACGTGGCGTATTTCCCCGGCACCAGCGACGCCCTGCTCTGCATTGAGCAATCCGCCTGTTACCGCGTGAATCCGGCGGGCGGCGCGTTCCATGCCATCACGGGGGCCGGTATCGCCCATGCCCTTTCGCCCGATGGCACGCGCATGCTCGTGGGTGATGTGTCAGGCACAACCGTCGTAACCGATGTTGAAACGGGAAACGGCCTGATCACGCTAAACAATATAGGTGATACAACGGTTTCCGCCGTGGCCTATTCCAGCGACGGGACTTTAGCCGCCGTGGTCGGCCAGGTTTTTTCCGATACCCTCCAACGCTTCATAGGTTACCTGACGGTCTATGATCTCGAAAGCCAGGAGCCGCTCTTCAGTGTGCAGACCATGGAGCAACCGCAGGCCGTGGACTTCAGCCCTGACAATGCCCAGGTGGTTGTGGGCGGGTATACTTTCGACATCGAAACTTCGTCGATTCTCGGTACCGCGCAGTTGCGCGAGGTTGCGAGTGGCGCTTTGACACGGTCTTTCGTGAACCACCACACCCTGCTGCATGACGTGGTTTTCTCTCCCGACGGCACCCATTTCGCCACCGCGGGACAATTGGTCTCTCTTATTTCAGGCACTGGCTCGGGCGGCACGATTGTATGGGACACGGGAAGCGACCTTCCCGTGGCGGTACTTGAGGATGGTTTTGAGGACGTGTACGCGGTCCGCTATTCAGGCGACGGCACAACGCTTTATACCGCGGGGAGGTCCGACGCACTGAAAAACACCGTGGGCCTTGGGGGACCGGCGAAGGTTGCCGCCTGGAACCTGACCACCCATGCCACGCTTTGGGCTAACGGAGGACCGGGCGACCAGTACGAGAGCCTTGCCGTGTCCAGTAACGGACAGCGGCTCTTGACGGGTTCCTTGGATGGAGCGCTGGTCGAATGGGACGCGGGAAGCGGCGTTATCCTCCACACCCGGTTGGCCCATCCCATGACAAGCTCCGTAGAGGACGTGGCATTCACGCCGGACGGAAGCCAGGTGTTGACCGTGGCCGGCGATTCCGAAGTGCGGGTTTGGAACCGGGAAACAGGCGAGCTGGTCGATGTGTTCCTGGACCTCGACGATTCTTTCCGCTCCGTGGCGGTTTCTCCCAACGGGCAGTATGTAGCGGCATCGAGTTGGAGAGGTATCACCCGAATCTGGGAACTGGACTCGGACAATCCCTCCCGACCGGTGGGGGGGGGCACGCGGCTGGCCCTGTTTTCCGAATTTCACCCGGACAGTAACTCCGTGTTCACCGCGGGATCACGCGTGGATGCCCTGTTGGAAAAGCAAACGCAGGCCGCCGCGTTCGCCTACGTGGCGCGCTGGGATGTGCTCACCGGAGCGTTGATTTCCGAGGGTTTGGGACCCCTGGGGTCCTTCGCCATGCTGTCCGTTTCTCCGGACGGCCAATATGTCGCGGCGGCACGACGCACCCCCCCCAGTGAAACAAAGCAAACAAGTGAGTTCACGAACGAGGTGTTTCTCTTCGATGCCGACACGGGCTCCCTGCTTCATACCTTTGCCGACGGGCGATTCCGCAGCGTCCTGTCCGTCGATTTCTCTCCCGTGTCCGGCCAGCTCGCGGCGGTGGGGCTGCCCCTTTCCCCCTTGACGGATCCCTCGATCATCGTCTGGAATACCCGTACTTACGCGGTGGACTTCACCCTGGATGGACCGGCGGTGGGCTCCTTCCTTCACCTGGCCTATTCACCGAACGGTGCGCGAATCGCCGTGTCGGGCTCCGGGGTCTTCGAGTTGACCCCGGGGGTCTCCGTCGCTGCCGGGGCTTCTGCCGTGTTTGATTTGTCCTCCGCCACGGTAGCCTTTGAAGTGCTTGCGGGACCCTCGATCACCTTCGCTTCCGTGTTCTCGCCCGACAGCCGGTTCCTGTTGACCGCGAACCTTGACAACACGGCCAAGCTCTATGACCTGTTCGACGCCGGCGAAGGCGAAGGCGAAGGTGAGGGCGAAGGCGAAGGTGAAGGTGAAGGTGAAGGTGAAGGCGAAGGCGAAGGCGAAGGTGAAGGCGAAGGTGAAGGCGAAGGTGAGGGTGAGGGTGAGGGTGAGTGCGATGCCTATTGCACCGCGCCCATTGCGGACCAGGATGGTGATGGCCTCAATGACTGCGAAGAGTGCCGAGACTATGGCACTGATCCGTTAAACCCGGACTCTGATGGAGATGGTATTCCCGACGGCTGGGAGATCGCCCATGAGATGCACCCCCTGGCGGACTTTGACGCCTCCCTGGATTATGATGGTGACGGCCTGACAAACCTGGAAGAGTATCAGCGCGGTGGAGATCCCGACGATCCCACCAGTCCAAACAACACGGTTTTTGTTGGGCCAACCGGATCGGACGAAACCGGAAACGGCAGCCGAACGGCGCCATGGGCCACGGTTGCCTTCGCCCTGGACCAGGTCAGCGGCACGCAAACCACTCCTGCGCGGATCAGCCTCTTACCGGGCACCTATTTTGGGAACCTGACCTTGAAGCCCCATATCACCTTGACGGGGTCGCGGGATGGAACGGCGACCATCGTGGGGTTGATAAGCGGCGCGGCCAACAGCCGCCTGGCCCACCTCCAGGTCCAGTCGTCCGGCGGAGCAGCCCCGTTATTGTTCCTCAACAACGTGCCCATGAAGATTTCCCAGGTGGCATTCCAGGGCGATGCGGGCCGGACCGCCACCGGTATCGCGGTGGTCGGCGCGGGCGCCAACGGAACCATCATCGAATCCTGCACCTTCACCGGCCTCGCCGTGGGCATCGATCTCGATGGCACACTCCCCTTCATCCGGAGATGTTTCTTCGACGACCTGTCGTCCTCGGGCATCCTGGTGCGCAGTCTGCCCGCCACCAAGGCCGCGGGAGCAGGCCTCGGCGACGCGACCAGTCCCCAGAGCGGCTGGAATACCTTCAAGATCGACAACATCGACGGCTTCGCCGTGGACAATCAGACCTCCACGGAACTCGTGATGGAGAATAACGACTGGGACACGAACGACGAGAACGCGGTGGCCGCCAGCATCTCGGGACCCGCCGACTTCCTGCCCATCCTGCCCAAGGGCGCGGGTCTTTCCGTGGCCACCCTGCTTTGCACGGTATGGGATGCCGGCACCCAGGCCCGCATCGAAAACGCCAGCGTAACGCTTGTCGGCAGTCCTTTCGCGCCGGTAACGGAAAACGAGAACGGCGTGTACGCTTTTCCCGCCCTGGCACCCACCAGCTACACCGTGACCGTCAGCGCGCCAGGGTATGCCGACAAGTCCCTTCCCGCCGTCCTGACCGACGGTGCGCTGGTTAATGTTTCGGTGGCCCTGGGCGAGGACGGCGGCAAGGGCACGTCATGCCGGCCCATAACGGGCGATTCATCGGGACACGCGCCCGAGATGCTGCTCACCGGGGCCATGATCACCCTGCTTCTCCTCGCCAGTGCACGCCGGCGGAAGGATGTCTGACCGGGGCCGGCAAAAGCTCTCGTTACCTGAAAACAGCGGTGATTCACCCAGGTGAACCGGGGGGATGGCCGCAGGGATCTGTTTACCGCACGAACGGAAGCGTGCGTGTCCATCTTCCTTGCCGTTTCCGAGAACGAGTGCTTCTTTCGCCACTTGTATCCACAAGGAAGCAGTCCGAAACCGTGGAGAAGGCGGAAAAGCAGAACTTGATAAATCAACCAGTTGGTGGTTAAAATACCACCATGATTCGGCGTAATATATCCAAATCACTGGCCGAAGCCATGGCGGATACGCCGGTCGTTTTGCTCCATGGCGCGCGCCAGACCGGCAAGACCACCCTGGCCAGGTGGTACAGCGAAAACATCAGCGGCGGACGCTATCTTACGCTGGACGACGCCACCGTCCTGGCCGCGGCCACGGAGGATCCCGCCGGTTTCCTGTCCGGACTGGAAGGCGCCGTGGTCCTGGATGAAGTACAGCGCGCCCCCGCCCTTTTCCCCGCCATCAAGGCGGCGGTCGACCGTGACCGGCGGCCGGGGCGCTTTCTTCTCACGGGATCGGCCAATGTGCTGCTCCTTCCCAACCTGTCCGAATCGCTGGCGGGGCGGATGGAGATCCTGACCCTGTGGCCTTTTGCCGCGAGCGAGCTGACGGCGGCCAAGGCGCCCTTCGTGGACCGTGTGTTTTCCGGCGACATTCTTGCGCCATCCCGGGCTGCTGAATCACGATGGGAAGTCCTCCAGCGGATCACTGTAGGGGGGTTTCCGGAAGTGGTGTCGCGCAAGACCGCCCGGCGCAGGAGCGTCTGGTTCGGCTCCTACATCACGACGATTCTGCAACGGGACGTCAGGGACCTGGCGAACATCGAACAGCTGGCCCTGCTCCCCCGGATACTCGGGCTGCTGGCGGCACGCTCGACATGTCTGATGAACTACGCGGAACTCTCCCGTTCCCTGGGGCTTTCACAATCAACCCTTAAACGTTACCTGGCCCTGCTTGAGACCACGTTCCTGGTGCAACCCTTGCCGCCCTGGTCGGCGAACCTGGGGAAACGCCTGGTCAAGTCTCCCAAGATCACCTTGTGCGATACCGGCCTGATGGCCTACCTGCTGGGCGTGGAATCCGGTTCTGACATCCCCCAACACCTTATCGGCCCGTTGGTAGAGAATTATGTTGTCATGGAACTCCGAAAGCAGGCCGGCTGGAGTGAAACGCGGGTCACCCTCCATCATTTTCGTGAAAGAACGGGCAAAGAAGTCGACGTGGTTCTGGAGAATGGCGCGGGACAGGTGGTTGGCGTGGAGGTAAAAGCTGCGGGCACCGTCACCCGCAACGACTTCAAGCACCTCGGCTTCATGCGCGACCACCTGGGCGACCGGTTCCTGCGCGGCGTGGTCCTGTACCTGGGCACCGAGACGGTGTCCTTCGGTGCGACGCTGCAAGCCGTACCCGTGGGCGCCCTGTAAGGACGCGCTTGCGCGCACCGGATCCGAACCTTGATCCTAAAAAGGGCAGTCAAACCGCAGAATTGGTCGTAAGTCGTTGCCGAAAAGTGCTTTATATGCGTTGGTGCATTCACCTCTCGGGTGAGTGGATTTCAACGGCCGCGCCGTTGAGAACAGTCGATATAAGTTAATGCTGCATGGCGAAATAGAACGAGTAGAAGCCTCCGCAATAAGGGCGCAACTGCTTTTTTTAGATTGATAACAAAACCGTCATGTCGCGGAGCCAAAGCGACGGCACGCTGAAGCCCCCGGGATCCCATCGGCACGGCGCGGCGACCGTGGGCCGTGCCCGATGCGGGCGGGACGCCCGGGAAAAGCATTCCCACGGAGGGCCGTGGGAACGAGCAGAAGCCCCTTCCATGGCCCCAGCCTTTCACGAAGATCCCGTGAAAGGTCACGCGCTGGTGGACTCGGACTGGTGGTGCTTGCGGAGCATCCAGATGTTGCGCAGGTAGATGGGCAGGGTCGATGCCAGGCCGCAGACGAAAACCCATTCCGGTTCGGGACGGTTCAGGTGGGAACTCATGAGCAGCACGGCGGCGACGAGACTGATGTACCAGAACGCCCCGGGGACCACGCTCTTGCCGCGGGCTTCGGTGACGGCCCATTGCAGGAGGAATCGACACGCGAAGAGTCCTTGTCCCGCCACGCCCACGGCAATCCAGGTCCACAGGCGGACATCGTCCCGGGCCGCCTGCGCTTCGCGCCAAAGCCCCAGCCAGGTCAGGCACAGCAGCGTCAGGGCGAAAGTCACCGTGGCGCCCGCGCCCAGATGGGCCAGCCAATAGCGGCGTCGGCTGAGCACGCCTTTCTCCCGCCAGATGTGAACAAGGTTCCGGGCGTAGATAACCGTGTTGAAACTGTGGCTGAGCGCGCCGATGGGTGATCCCTTGTAGAAGGCGGCATAGCACAGCAATAGAAAGGAGCCCGGGGCGCTCAGGTACCAGAACGCCGTGGGGACGACGCTCCTGCCCCGCCGTTCCGAGGCGATCCACTGGAGGTAGAATCGCCCGTAGAAAAGACACGCCGCCGTAATCCCCACGGCGTACCATCCGAAATCAAAGCCCGTTGCATCCTCCGGCAGCCTCACCTACTCGTCCCCCTCGACCTGGAAAACCACGAGGCGGCGGCGCAGCCAGGCCACGCCGATAAGATCATAGAGCCCGCGCCAGAGGCGGTTGTTGATGCCATACTTGGACGTGCCGTGTTGCCGGGCATGGTGGGCCACGGGACATTCCACGATGGAGAAGCCCCCACGGCGCACAAAGACCGCGAAGAAGCGGTGTATGCCGTTGAACGCCACGAGGTGGGGCACGCAGGCGCGGCGGAACCCCTTCGACCCGCAGCCCGAATCCCGGATGCCGTCGTGAAGCACGGCATTGCGCACCCGGTTGGCCAGACGGCTGGAAACCTTCCGCACCCAGGTGTCGTTCCGATGGGCCCGGTAACCGCAAACGCAGTCATGGTCCCGCAACAGTTCCAGGAAACGGGGAAAATCCGCCGGGTCATTCTGAAGATCCCCATCCAGGGTAAGGATAAAATCACCGCGGGCGCGACGCATCCCCGCAATGAGTGCCGCGGACTGGCCGAAGTTCCGCACCAGGTGAAGGGGCCGAATCGCGGGATTCTCCGCCGCCAGCGCGTCCAACGCCGCCCGCGTGCCGTCCGTGCTGCCGTCGTTCACGAAAAGGCATTCGTAATCATAGCCCTCAAGCCCGGCGAAAACCGCGACGATGCGTTCCGCCAGCAAGGGCACGTTCTCGGCCTCGTTGTAAAAAGGCACCACTATGGACACAAGTTCTTTCATTTGGAATCCGTTGTTGCCGATGCAGGGCATCCAATGGCCGGACCGGACATGGAACGCCCATTATACAGGGCGCGGCGGGGGGGACGCACACCGCGAGGCGGGCGGACAGGCACGGAGCCGCCCCTATACACTTTCCCAAACCCATTGTGGCTACAGCGACCGGTTGGCGTAAAGGGTGCGGAGGGTGCGGGCCTGGCGTTCCACGTTGGTGTGTACAATGTGGCTGGCGCGGACGCACCCCGGGTTCCGCCGCAAGGCATCCAGGGCGGCGGTGATGTCGGCGTCCATGGCGTTGAGGGCGCGACGCCGTTCCCATTCGCGGGGTCGGGCCGAAAGGGGGTCGGGACGCCGCACGGCGGCGGCCAGCTTACGTACTTCACTGGCGGTTTTGACGAGGTCTTCGGGCGTGGGTTCATGGACTTTCACTTCCGGGACCACCGTGGCCTGTCCGGTCGTGGCGGGGCCGGGATTGCCCAGGATGGCGCCAAACACCACGATGGTCACGGCGGCCATGGCCGCCGTAAAGGTCAAGCCCTTGATGCCCATCCAGAGCACGGCCAGCCGGCGCGGACGGTGTGCGTTACGCGCCTGCCGGGCGCCCAGGAGAATCTGCGCGGTAAGGTCGCTGGAGGGTTCGAGTCCGGGCGCGGCGGCGGTGAATTCGAGGGAGGCGCGCATGAAACGCACTTCACGGGTGCATTGGGGGCAGCGCCGAACATGGGCGGCGATGGGTACGGGGATGGCCGTGCGTCCATCGACGAGACACTCCGCATAGGCAACAAGCTGTTGCCGGGTCGGATGCCGCCGGACTTTGTAGTCAAAACCCATGGATAGCCCTTGCGAAAAGGGCGATCTTTACCCTTTCGCCTTTTTCGCAGCCCGCGGGCGGCGGCTTTCCCAAGAAACCGCGGCCCCTGCGCCGGCTACGTCATGTATTCGCGGTATTTTTCAAGGTGGGGCCGCAAGGCCCGTTCCGCCCGCACCACGCGGGACTTCACCGTGCCCACGGGAACATCAAGCACGCTGGCCACCTCGTCGTAGGACAGTTCCTGGAAGCGGTGCAGCACGAAGGCCTCGCGCTGGTGTTCCGGGATGTGCCGAAGGGCCTGGTTAATGGCCTCGGAGATCTCGCCACGCACGAAAGACTGTTCCACATCCGCCCGCTCATCGCGAATGTGATCCAGCGGGTCGAAGCCGTCGCCCTCATCGCGCGAGGACCACCACGCGGAGAGGCTGAAAAACTTGGGCCGCCGTTTCTGGCGCGCCCATTCCTTCGAGATGATATTGGAAGCGATGGTATAGAGGTAGGTGGTGAATTTCGCCCGCGGCTCGTAGCGCCCGGCGTTCTTCACCAGTGCGATAAACACTTCCTGCGTCAATTCTTCGGCGATATGGCGGTTCTGCACCATGCGGTACGTGAAATTAAGCACGCCCCGCTGGTGCCGGCGCACCAATTCGGCGTAGGCTTCTTCCGAACCCTCGCCGTGGGCCAGCATCAACGCTTCATCCGCCCACTCCGACACCGCGCCCGAAGGGGGCTCGACCACCCGGAGCGGCGACTTCCGCCGCAGTGCGACTACATTTCCCAAACCTTCAGCCATGTGTGTCCTGCCGCCCTCGCGGGCCTGGGTACTTTTACTTCTTCTATCCCACGGGAAGCCAATTGGTTCCCTTGGCCCAAGTCAACGCTTCAGTATAGCAAATTGTTGACGAAATGCGAGCATTCTTCAGGGCATCTTTTTTTATGTGTCACCCGTGGCGATTTCGTTGAAAACCGCCTTTTTACCTATGGCACACGCAGGTCATGCAAGCGGACCATTCGGAACACAAACGGCGACGGCCCCCATTATCCTAATAAAGGCGGTTAAATCGCGGGATTAGTCGTAAGTCATTGCCGAAAAGTGCTTTACATGCGTCGGTGCATTCACCTTTTGGGGGAGTGGATTTCAACGCCGCGCCGCTGAGAACAGTCGATATTAGTCAATGCTGCATGGCGAAATAGAACGAGTAGAAGCCTCCGCAATAAGGGCGCAACGGCCCTTTCCAGGTTCAACCACGAAATACACAAAATACACGAAATTAGAAGCGCCGCAGGGTGGGCCTTGGCCCACCAAGACGGAAACCTTGACGACGAAACAGCCTCCCTTGGAAAAGGGGGGCCTACTTTGCTCCGTCCCGTAGAGGCCCCACCGCTTCGTCCGTAGGCGACAAGCGACTGGGGCCTGTGCCAGGCGGACACCACTTGTCGCCTGTGGATAACCGACGTGGCAACTATAAGGCGGACACCACTTGTCGCCTGTGGATAACCGACGTGGCAACTATAAGGGACGATTGAACCTGTGCCCGAACCGGGGGCGGTGGAACATGCAGGGCTTCCATCTTTGCTTTCGCGCAAGTACCGGTAACCGTTCACGCCCAATGAGACCGTCATTACGGGGAAAAGCCTCCGCGATAAGGGCACAACTGCTTTTTTAGGATTATTCATCAGTTCCCGCGGGTGCGCCGCCACACCGCCGCAAGCACGCACAGCAGCACGATCCCGGTCCCAAAGAGGACAGGCCACACCCATGGTGAGCCACCCTCGGCCTTGGGCGCGGGCTGTTGTGGTCCCTCACCTTGCGCGGTCGGGGCCGGTGCGGTCGGCACCGGGGGGGACGCGGTTTCCCCGGGAGGCGGCAGGGAATCGGCGTGTGCGGGCGATGGCGCCGGCGGGACGGTGGCTTTCTTCTCCCCCACCATGTATTCCCTGTTCCGAACCAGGTCCTTGACCTTCGTGCCTTCGGGAAAAGGCTTGTCAAAGAGCGCCTCGTCCACGGGAAAGTTTGTTTCCGCCGCGACCACCGTCCGGTTTAGACGGTCAATAATTCCCCCGTCGGGTCCGTAGGAGGTGTATTCAAGCTTGACGGGGACGAAGCCCAGGTTTTCATTGGGCGCATAGTCCAGGCGCGCTTCTTCCACCACGTTGCCGTTCGGCGTTCGCGCCGTCATGCGTGTCATCACGTAATCCCGCTCGGGATCCAGCCAATAGTCGGTCTCCGTGTGTTGAACCCCCAGGTTTCCCTCCCCCACGGGAACTATTACCATGCCATCGGGGCCGGGCTCATGGCCTTCGAGTACGGGCGGCGTGGTGCGGAAAACCGCCCGGAGCCCTTCTTCCGTTTGGATCATGCCCAAGTAGGTGGACTCTCGTTGGTCGAAGAAGGCCGCGAGCGATTGTATATCGGCGCGGTCCTCCTCCGAAAGACTGAATATCCCCGGGGGGCCTTCCGTAAGGCTCCGGTCCATCCCCGTCACACCCGTCAGGAAAGGCGCGCTGTTCTCGTAGCTGAAAAGCAGGTACTGAACGTCGGCCCAGTTCGATAGGGTGTCCTGGGGTCCGATGGTGCCGGCACCCGTGGCAGGCTCGTAGTGCCAGTACTCTTGAAGGTTCTGCCGGTAGATATCGGTGAACACGAGCGGCTGGGCCTCGAAGGTGTCGTAGTTGAGAATATCCTGGTCTGTATCCAGCCGAATTCCGAATTCTGAAGAAAGGATCAACGTCCCGTTATGGGACAGCCCCTCCACGCTCACAGGGTCGACCGCCCCTTCCACCACGCCGACACCGTGGATGTCATTCCCCTCAAAGGTCAGGCGCAGGGATTCCAGATTCTCCGCACGAAACCGGTAGGCCGCCCGGATCTCCTCAAGAAACGCATCGAAATCCTCTTGCGCAAACGAGGGCAACCCGAGACAGAGAAGCATCAACAAAAGTAGTAGAAGCGACACCATACGAGGGCCATGCACAGACATCCCGGACCTCCTCACGGGTTACGATATCTCCACGGCACGTGAAACGTCAAGATGACACGAGAACAGGGGGAGGCTCCGTGTCGTAGGCTCCGTGTCGTAGACATAATGGACCGACCGGCTCGGATCGCCTATTCGTAGGTTAAGCTATACTTAAGGTCCACCGTAGCCCAGCGCTACATACGAAAGGAACCGGTCATGTCCATGAAGGAGAATATCATATTTGTTGGTCTGGACGC
>JAJRTN010000115.1 GCA_024278275.1 Candidatus Hydrogenedentota bacterium | reverse complement strand
TATCAGAGTGACACGTCGTCGAAGCAACCGTCCTCGTCCGCCTTCTTCAGGCTCCCCTTCAAGCCACCTCCATAGAAATCAATCAATCAATAAAATCGGCTTTGGAATAAGGGGTTGAAAAGGTCGGTCCATATCAGGGTGTGTTTCAGCGCACCGTCATCCCCCCGTGGACGCGGCAACCTGTGAGGAGTTTTCCTGGACATGATCCGAAGTAACCGGGCACCCGGCGGGGAAACGCGCCAGGTTGCCCCGCCACGCGGTTTCGAACGCTATGACGTAGTCTTGGAGCCGGACCGGAACGATCCGGAATGGTGGGCCGGGGCACCCTCGGTGCTCCGCGATGAAAACGGGGTGTTCTGGCTGGCATGCCGCATGCGCACGGCGGAAGGACCGCGCGGATTGCGGGGCTACGAGATCCGCATCCTGCGAAGCGAGGACGGCATCCGCTTCGAGCGGGTCCATTCCATCCGGCGGGAAGAGGTGCCCATTCCCGGCTTCGAGCGGCCCGCCCTGTTGCGGGATCCCGCCACGGGACAATTCAAGCTCTATGGCTGTGGTCCCTGGGAGGGCGGCCCGTGGTGCATTATCCGCTTCGACGATGCCGACCGGCCGGATCGGTTCGTGCCGTCGTCGGCCAGGCCGGTCATTACGCCAATGCCGCCGGCCTATGATCGCGACGTGCGCCCCGGTGGCTACAAGAACCCGGTTATTCTGCACGCCGGAAACCGGTACCATGCTTATTGCATTGGCGTCATGCGGCGGACCGAGCGCATTTACCACTTCACCAGCGCCGATGGCGAGCACTGGGAAGCCGTGGGGAGTCCCCTGGCGTCCATCATGAATCTCGACGGTTGGCACGATTTCTATGTGCGGCCCGCCGCCGTGGTGCCCCTGGGCGTGGGTTATATCTTCGTCTACGAAGGGTCCAGCGTGGAATGGTACGACCCGGTCTACAACATTGCCACGGGCCTTGCCTTTACCTTCGACCTGCACACCCTCCAGGACCTGACCCCCCACGCTCCCCTGGCACGGAGCACGACCCCGAGCGCGCATTTCCACACCCTGCGCTATTCCGATTGGCTGTGGGTGGACGGGGAGCTGTGGGTCTATGCCGAGGCCGCCCGCCCGAACAACACCAACGAAATCCGCTTGTTCCGGCTGAAGGCGTAGGGGCGGCACGGATTCACGCGGGGTTGCACGGACTTACACGGACGAACATGGACCGGCACGGACGGCCGCCCGGGTCCTTTCCCCGGTCATGCGTCGGTAAAGCGCCACCGGCCCGACCGCGTGGGATGAGCCATGGCCCTGTGCAACAGGTTCAGAAAAACCGCCCGCGGAACCTCACGGCCCCCCAGGCGCCGGAGGTGGGGCGTGGTCATCTGGCAATCGATCAGGCGGATGCCCCAGGCGTCCAGTTGCCGCACCAGCCGGGCGAGGGCCGCTTTCGAGGCGTTGGACGCGCGGGAGAACATGGACTCGCCGAAGAAGGCCGCGCCCAGACTTACGCCGTAGAGGCCGCCCACGAGCTGCCCGTCTTGCCGGCACTCCACGGAATGGGCGAAACCCGCTTCGTGCAGTTCCACATAGGCATCGCGCATGGCCGAAGTGATCCACGTACCCTCCTGCCCCGCGCGGGGCACCGCCGCGCAGGCGTCGATGACGTCACGAAAGGCCGTGTCCAGGGTGAAGGAAAAGCGTTTTTTCTTGAGCACCCGCGCCAGGCTGCGCGAGCAATGAAAGCCGCCCGGCGTGATTATCATGCGCGGGTCGGGGGACCACCACAGGATGGGTTGATCGTCGGAATACCAGGGGAAGATGCCGTTGCGATAGGCCAACAGGAGCCGTTCACGGCTGAGATCCCCCCCCACGGCCAACAGGCCGTCCTCCGCCAGGTGAGGCGGGGGAAAGATGATTTCCTCGTTCAGGCGGAAAATGGGCATGGAATCATCTTACCCGTTGCCGGTGCCACGGTGAAAATGTCGTTCCGGTTGCCCCGAATGGTGCGCTTCAGCGCGCCATTCGGCTGTCGCGTCCGTTAGAACCGGCGGCCCGGAAAGCCCTGGATTCCCATGGCGGAACCGAAGTTTGCGCCCACCGGCACGCCGTTGCGCACCGTGTTCAGAATAATGTCCGCCGCCTTTTCCGCGCCCCGGGCTTCGCGCACGTCGGCGCCGTGCCGTTGCGCCCGGTCGCGGTAGGAGGGCGTGTTGACCACCTCGTCGATGGCCGCCACGAGCTGGTCACCCGTGATCTTCCGGGCCTTGCGCTGGATGACGAAGCCCTCGCGCAGGGGAATGCGGAGGCACGCTTTCTGTTCGAGATGACTCGGCAGGGCCACCATGGGAACCCCCGCCGCGAGGGCCTGGTACAGGGTGCCGTTACCGCCGTGGAAGACCATGGCGGCACAATGTTCGAGGATCCTGGAACCCGGGGCGTAGCGGGCAAAGCGGAAATTACCGGGGGCGAGGGCCATGCCTTCTTCCGACACCTGCCCCGCCGTGGTTACCACGAAACGGTAGGGTGCTTTACCCAGGGCGTCATAGCACCGGCGCAACAGGGGCTCCAACAGCCCCGTGGAACCCATGGTGATGTATACGTTCGGCGTTCCGTCATTCAGTTCGCCGAACCACTCGGGCAGATCACAGGGCGGCTCGGACAGGATGGGGCCCACGGCCACCCAGTTGGGGTGATCCACGCCGGGCTGGTGGAAGGCCGGCAGGTCGGGGGAAAGGAGCGGGATGGTCCTGAGGAGTTCGATGGCGTTCACATAGGGCACGCCATGGTTGCGGTACACCCGTTTGCGGTAGGGTGCGAAGCGGAAGCGATCCCAGTTCTGAAGGAAAAACTTCCAAAAGCTCCAGGGCTTGAAAAAAAAGCTGTTGTAGGCGTTCATAACCCCGGCCGCGGGCAGCTTGAGAATGTGGCCCGCCGTACTCACGCCGACGCTGGAGTCACCGATGATCATGTCGGGCTGCTGCTCCCGGCAAACACGGATAATGTCCTCGACAATTTCGTCCAGGGGCGCCCACCGCTGGCTGGTGCAGAAGTCGTACAAGCCGACCGCGCCGCCCCGCTCGTGGAAGCGTTCCCAGGCCCAGTGCCAGGCCGGCTCCCGCACATGCACCACGGGGAAGCCCGCGGCGGCGGCATGGCCCAGGCGCGATTTCGGGTGCTCCCCGTCTTCGCCCGCGAAAACCACCTCGTGGCCCCGCGCGCGCAGCACCTTGGCGATTTCCACGGTGCGTCCCACGTGGGCCATGACCCAACTCAGCGGAAAGATGACGAACTTGTACGGGCGCTCCGCTTCCGGGGATGTTGCGGTGGGGACATTCACGGTCATTGTTCCATGGCCGGCGTGGTATCGGCCATGCCGGTTCTTTCCCGCCAGGCGGACAGGCCCGCTTCAATTTCCTCGGTCAACACAGCGACCAGTTGTCCCTGTTTCCGGAGAAAGCCCGCGCAGTTGTGCCTTCCCGTGTCCACCGGACGAATGGTCACTTGGGGTATGTCCCGGTGCAAAAGGGCCTGGTTGCGATCCGGCACGCAGCGTTCGCCATAGAAGATGGTCGCCCGCGGAGGGGCCGGCTTGATCTTGAGGTAATCGCCCGTGATGTCGGGAATGCCCTTTTCCCCGAGCAATTTGCAGGCCCGGTGGTAGACGTACATGCCCCCCACCGTGACCAGCAGCACCTCGAAATAGGCCGCCGGTTCCCGGATAAGCCGCCACAAATTGAAATAGGTACTCAATTGGGTGCGCCGGTTGAAGTAGACTTCGGGGGGGAATCCCGGGCTGAAGGTGATGATCTGGTGAATCGGCAGACGGCTGCTTACGTAGAAGGCCCCCGCGCCCCCGGCCGAGGCGCCCATGGCGATGTTGTACTTCGATCCCAATTGCTTGAGTGCATCGCCCACGATCCGCTCGTAGAAGTCCAGTCCCGTCGGCGTGCCATCCGGGGCCTGGCAGTATCCCGCGCGCCGCAGATCCCGAACGAAGACCAGGTTACAGCCCTTTGCCGCCCGCTTGAGCATGTGGCGAAACTCGAACTGGGGCATACCGGCGAAAAGAACCGCCATCCCCGCGAAAGAGACAATGGTCACGTCCGATCCGTTGTCCTCCACCTGGATGTACTGGCTGTAATCGTATTCTTCCTCCGGGCCCCGCTTCTGGAAATCGAACTGCCCTTCCCGCTCCATCTCCTTGGCAATGCCCGGCATGAACAGCCGGCTGATCAGTTTGATGAGAAAGTTGCGGATAACGGAAGACTCCTGCTGGAGAAGGTTGGCGGAAAGTGTGGCGAATCGCCGCGAAAACACGGTGAATTACACGTAATTTTAGCAACGCGGGTCCGTTTAAAGCAACCGGCTTGCCTCTTCGTCCCATAGGGACGATTGAACCTGTGCCCGGGCCTGGCTCCATACCGCATGGAAGGCTTTCCATCGTCTACGGGACCAGGGGGGTAATACTAACCCGGCATAGCCGGGACCGTCTCCACGGAGAACCGCCGTGGTTCCGCGGTAAAGTACGGGTGGGCCTTGGCCCACCAAGACTGAAACCTTGACGACGAAACAGTCTCCCTTGGAAAAACGGCCATGGTGGGCCAAGGCCCACCCTGATATGGACCGACCTTTTCAACCCCTTATTCCAAAGCCGATTTTATTGATTGATTGATTTCTATGGAGGTGGCTTGAAGGGGAGCCTGAAGAAGGCGGACGAGGACGGTTG
>JAJRTN010000114.1 GCA_024278275.1 Candidatus Hydrogenedentota bacterium | reverse complement strand
CTTGAGGGCCAAGGGGATTCCTGCGCAGAGGTTAACAAGCTCGGCACACTGATGTTCGAGGTCGTCTGGAAAACTACCCGCACATTCATGGAAAAGCTCAGACGATTCATCAGGCGAGAGTGGTGGTACCCGCACGAGTCGTAGGCTCAAGTCGATGTCTTGGAGAACACGGCGGCTTAGGGAAGTTGCCAGAATGCAGCAGTCATGCCCCAACGAGGAGAAGGCCTCTACTTGAGCAGGCGACCGCACATCGTCCAATATGAGAAGGAAGGGGTATCTCTCCGATAGCTTCAATAGTAATTGGTCTTATGTCGGATCCCCTGGCGTCTCCCGTTGGCCTCTCGAAGGCTCCTCCAGCCAAGTGAACAGTTCGGTCTTCTTTTCTTTGAGCACGTCACCGCTTGCCGCCTTACCGAGAGTGATCCAGTAGACTCTTTGCTGAAAGCGCTCTGTAATGGATCGGTCAGAGCTAAGTTGTTGGCACAGTGCAAGAAGGCCTGCACCCATGTTGGCTTTTCCCCTTTCGACTTGGTCTTCTCTTCCGAAGAAGTCACAGAGAACGGTCTTAATTCGACGGGCCAGGGTCGTCTTTCCTATTCCCGACAGTCCCCACACGCCAACGAATTGCGGTCCTGACACGCCAGGACTCTTCTCGGTTCGCATGGTCACGCGATGCACTAACCCCTTTAGCAGTTCTTCTCTTGAAAGCCTGCCTTTGCCGAAGGGAATCTCGCAACGGCCCTCCTTTCCGTCAGTCTTTCCGTGCCTACACAGTTCAGATACCGGACACCCATAGTATCCCTCAATGCTCCTTCCCGCATCCACGTGATCAAGCATCGCTTGGCTGCGGGTCATTGCATCTGTGGGATCTGTAAGCAACGACAATAGGTGCTCGGCCAACTCCGGCTCAAAGACAAAGAAGACGTGCCGGCTTTCGCCAGGAGAGGACTTGAATCTAAAAGCATAGAGCGCCGGAACCCTGTGCTTGGGCAGTTCACACCATTGCTTCCGGGCTTCCCTATTTAAGTCGGATACTCTGGCTCCGAGGGCATGGAAGACGTTCTTTTGGTCGGTTGCGCTCTTGGGCAGAGCCTCTCCCTGGGCCAGAAAGAGGACCTCCTCACTGACTAGGACGTTAGCGGTGGGCCACCCCGGCCCCCCGGAGATGCTCTCCACCGCTTTGCGAAAGGAGCTTCCTTTTCCCAATCTTAGGCGTTTAAGACAATCGCGTAGCGCTTGGTCGTCCATCGTTCATCTCCGGCCAACTCCGTCACCGTGCGGAAGCATACCAGAAAAGAAATGCCCTTTTCTCGCGTCTTTATTGCGGCGCACATACAGATACCAGTTCTTTTTTCCAAGCGCACAGATGACGGGCGGTGTTTAGCCTGAAGCGCACACCGAGCGCACAGAACTGGGATTGTACACTTTTTATAAGAGTGAGCGTGCGTGGCTCATCCTTAGGCACCACGGTTCGGTAAAGGAGTTCGCATGTTCGCCAAAGAGGATTTGTGCCAAGAGCGTGAAATGCTGCAATCACCGAGGACTTGGACCTCAACGAAGAAGCTGAGGCCGTGGAAAAGAGTCAATTGTTGGCAACAAATGACGTGTGGCGTTAGCCCAAGACGAGAGAAGGAGGAAGGCATTATGAGAACTAAGGTGTCTGTTGTATCAGATGAGCTGCTAAAGAGGGTGGACCAAGAGGCAACATGCTTAGTGTTCGACATGTCGGTGGGCACCAAATACAAGTGTCGGAAGTACAAGCAAAACCATGGGCCGAATCTCTACTGCGGTTTTACCAGGGACCCGATTGCGGCTCCTGGTGATGGCCGCCATTTCGGCGCTGCGATACTCAAGAATGCAAAGGTGAGGGGCCGCAAACACAGGGTCCCTGTGAAGCTTGAGCTGTTCGGAAAGCAACGCGAGGCTCGTGAGGCGGCCCTCGTATACTTCTGCAAATTACGCGGTCTGTCCGTTGACCACTTGACTCCAGGCCAGATCTCCTACCAGGAGAGGCGGTGCCTTTTAGCAAGACTCGACGGAACCCAGCAACTCATCACCCTCGTCGGACCCGCCTTGCACATTCCCCGCGATGAGCACGAGACGGAACAAGAACAAGAGTCGACGGAGACCGAAGCTGCCGTTTCGGAACCCGAGGCCCTCGGCAAGAACGCGGACTATGCCGACGGCGAAGCTGCCCAGACGCCGCAACTGACAACCGAAGCACACGAACAAGAGACAGGTGAAACTCCGATTCCTTCGAGGCCCTTGTCCTTCGCCCGCCTTATCGCGGCAACCACGAAAGCCGGAAACGGAGTTCTGGCTCTTCTTAAAGGTCACGGACCCGCCAGGGGATCGCGGCAATAGTACCCCTTGGAAACTGGAGATGGGACGACAAGACAGCACCGATCAGCAACTGATCACGCTCGACTCTCTCGCCCCACAGGTCTGTCGGGAGATACTTCGACTCCTCAGCCGCCCTCTCGCAGATATGGGTGTAGGTCTTGACCAGGCGCAGGTTGAGTCGGTCGTCATCAGGTCCAAGTCTCTGACGGTTCCGGCCAAAACCTGCAAGTCGCCCGTTTACGCTAGGCGCAGGACATTGAAAAATGGCAAAGTCTTTGGCACGAACCTCACGGTCGAACTCAAGAGGTTCCCCATCCAGCGACCGGTCCAGCCGAAAAGGAGTTATGGACAGCTTCTCGTGTTGGACCCCCTAAACCCTCCGGCCAAGATCATTCCTCTGTGTTGGAACTGTTTCCTGGTGGTGCGCTCCCTCGTACGTCGAAGCCTGGCGGCGACAGCAAAGCAACTGAAAGAACTCGGTGTTTCCGCAGTCGCCCCAACAGTTGAGGATGTACTGCACACGTTTGCAGCGTATGGGGACGAATATCACCATGAGCCGGCAGAATACAGGGATGTTACCCAGATCTCCAATGACATCAGCCGGTTGAAACGGAAACTTCATGATCGCGGATTCCCGCCGATCATTCGCAACAATATTGCGAGCCAAATGTATCTCGACACGCACCCGCGGAATGTAACCTTCAGGCGTCCCGATGAAGAGCAGTCGTCGTCCGAACCTGACGAGGCCGAAAAGATCTCAGAAGAATCGTTGACGAATGTCAGTCGAATCTCAATGAGTCCTAGAACGGGAAGGGCTAGGATTAGGCCAGAGAGGAAAGGGAAAGCGGAGAAGCGGGGAGTATGAAAGCGGCACTCGATACCGCAACCCAGGCGAAGTAGACATCCTACACGGGAAGAACAGAAAATGACATTTTCCGAGACACCGAAGACGGATTACGTTGTGATTTTCGAGTCCGAACTCGAGCTGATAACGCCGAACTCCGTGGCGTGGGGGGGCCTGGAGACAGGTGGCGGGCTATACGGTTTACGGACGCACGCCGGCAGGGCCGTCATCGATCTGGCCACGCCGCCGGGGTCCGAAGCAGTCCACGAACGGGCTTACTTTCAGCAGGATCTGCATTGGTTCCAGGGATGCAACGCTGCGATGTTAAAAGGGTTCGGCGTTGAGTTTCAGGGGAATTGGCACTCACACCATGGTCTGGGGATTACACGGCCGAGTTCCCGTGACTTGGAGAGCATCGTTTCCATCATTCGGAAGAACACGCTTCAGGACTTCGTCCAGCTGATTGTGACCCACAACGCGCAAGACCTCGCTAGCCACGAGCAACTCCGGGTACAGTCGCGGCGCCGGAGATACCGCACCGCCCTGAGCCTCTGTCCCGGCAGCCGGCACACTGGCGACAACCCGCACCTCCAGGTACGGATAGACGCCTTCGTTTTCCGCCCTGAGTCCACACCCGAATTGGTTGAGGTGCCGCTGCGCGTGTTACCGGGGATGAGTCCGTTTAGGCTCGCCTCGAGCAAGTCTGCTGAGACTGCCGCCCTTGTGCGTTTTCCCGAAGCCCCGCTGTCGGCGGAGAACATCACGTACGATTCGATCAACGTCCGCACCGGCGTTAGCTCACTCCCCGTACAGCTTGAACAGCAACTTCTGGAGCTTCCCGATGAGGTACTGCAAAGCTGCACGATCACCGTTGACCGCAGTGCTGCCTGCTGCGAGATTCCCGTCTCGAAAAGCCTCGCGTTGCACATTCATTACGAGTTGGGGGAAGAGCTGAATCTTGTCCGAGCAACCCTTGGTGGCCGTGAACTGAATGTGCGCCATACCCTCGAGGCTGGGTCGGAAAAGCACCGCTCTCCGCCAACGGTGAAGCAATTGTTTGAGTTCGTTCAGATCCTCCTTGACGGCGACCGGAAAGAGCTTGGCAAGGGCGGAGCCACCAGCGTGCCACGGAAGAAGGATCCACGGAACGCGGCGATTCCGCGCACGAAAGACGACACCCAGAGTCTCAGCACCCACGACGGGAACGCCAGCGAACGTGCATAGAAAGGAGATTGCAGATGTCACTTTTCGGTTTTAGCCGGGTGGTTGATCGTTTGTGCCACGAAGAGGCGGCCCTTAGGGATCACCTACCCCAGTTTCGCGTCTATGACTTACATGACCCGGGCAGAGCATTTGTGTCTGGATGGGAGCGCTCACCCGCGAATCAATACGACTACCAGTTGTCGCTTATTTTCCCGAGCGGGTACCCGGACGAAATGCCCCTGCTCTACATACTTCAACCCCGACCGCTTTACTGCTACGACGGCGCCCAACTCCCGGAACTGTCCCATTCCTTTCACACGTGGGGCAGTGGGAGCAATGGTCAGACCCAGATCTGCCACTGCCACCGGGATGAGTGGGATCCTTGGCGCAGCTGCGTCGCCGTGATGCTGAGAAGCTTGCTGTGGATCAGTCTTTTTGAACGACACCTGCGAACAGGACGCACGATCGACGACCTGTTCGAGGAAATCGAAAGGAGTATTACGTGATGAATTCTCGATTCGGTGCTTCTGGTGGGAGTTCGAATTTGTCGAATGTTCTGCAGAGTATCAAAAAGGTCAACACCTCCAATGATGCCTTGCGGCAGGAGAGGCAGAGGCTCGTATACAACCCGAGTACCAGGCGGTTTGAGCAGGTCACGCCCGCCGCACGTCCTGAAGGGGCGCTTGACGTCACGCAGGGCGACCTAGGCTGGGGCGTGGGACCGCCGTCGGCCCCGCGCATCGTCATTTCCCCCGAGCAAGTCCCCTTCCGTAAAGCGCCGGGCTTCTGTCGGCGCGTGCGAGCAACGGTATGGGACCATGGCGACGTCTATGCCATCGGAGGGTACGGCCACGAACGTGAAGAAACGGTGTCCGCGAGCATTTGCATCATGAACAACGCGGGCCCGGGCAGCCGTGAGGCAGTGGGATACGCCGACGACCAAATGCGGGTATTGCTGAGGGGAGAAGAGTGCGACGGGAACGCGCGCCACGCCGAAGGTTCCGTAAAGATCGAGGGTGCGTGGGTGCGTGCGGATGTGCAGTTCCTGCCGGGGAAAGACGCGTTGTTTTCCCGCTTCGGTGGCATCATCGAGACAGACGCGCTCGACGAGAGCCGCGTGTGTATAGTCGGTATTGGCTCGATTGGCTCGGGAGTCACCGTGGAGTTGGCCAAGGCAGGCGTTACCCACTTCATCCTGTTGGACGATGATCGGCTGGAGCCGGGCAATGTGAGCCGGCACGTCTCGCCCATATCCCATACCGGCCGTTGCAAGACGAAATCCGTTGCGGACTTGCTGCGCGACAAAAACCCCTTCATCCATGTGGTGACGATGGAGATGAAAGCCGACTGGCCCACCGTAGACGCCTTGCGGGAGACTGTGCGTTCTAGCGATATCGTCGTCGGAGGCTTGGACAACCATGAGGGCCGGATGGTCCTGAATCGTGTTTGCCTGGATGAGGGCAAATGCCTCTTGTTGCCGGGCATGCGGCGGCGGGCGTATGCCGGACAGATCCTCGTTGTGCGTCCTGGGACCGGTCCCTGCTACGGCTGTTTGATCGCGGCCTCTCCCGAGTCTGTTCGCGATCAGGAGGTGTCTAGCGAGCGCCAAGCCAGAGGGCTTGGCTATACGGACAAAGCTGTTCCTGTGGAACCTGGTCTGTCGAACGATGTGGCGCCCGTAGTGACGATGACGACCAAGTTAGTCATTCAGCATTTGCTTCAAGATCGCGCGACTAAGTTGCGGTCTCTAGATGCGGACTTGATCGCTCCTCTCTACCTTTGGTTGAACCGGCGCGAGCAGGATTCCCCCTTTGCCGCGCTTTCCCCCATGGGTTATGGCGTGGACGAGATGAGCGTCTTGCGGTGGTATGGCCTGCCTTTGAAACGTCACCCGTCGTGCCCGTGTTGCGGCGACGTGGCCAAAGCTGGTCCGGAGCTCCATACGCCCTCGGCTGTCTCCGCGCTCACGGGGGAAGGGGAGTAATCGCTGTGGCGTCTACAACCTTCTATACCGTGCCCGCTGTCCTGGACGCCACGGATGTGAATTTGCAGTTGCGTTACGGTGGCGATCTACTCATGGGAACGCGGAACGCCGTGGCGTTCCTCTTGCGGGCCGTTGCAGCCCTTCCGCCGGCGTTCTGCAGCCTATCTTTCCTGTTTATGTACAAGGGCGCTGATCGAGGAATTGAACCCCAGGATCGCATGAAACTCTACATCGCCGCCACCGCCGTTACACCGGACGCGGAGGACGGACTCCGCCTGATTCTGGAACAAGGGCCTCTGTGCCGTTTGTACCCCTTGCGCCGTTGCGAGCCGCCCCGCCTGCCCTGGGATGAGTTCAGCGAAGCCTGCGACGTGGTACGGTACGAGGAACTCCTAACCCCGGTCGTGCAGGCGCGACAGAACTGGCGCGTTCCTTCCGTCTTGTACCAGACAGTGCCCTTCATTCCAAACGAGAACAACGACTATCGGGCGCTGGACGGTCTGTGTGACGGCCTGCGTGAGCCTGCCCTGGTACATATTTGTGTTCAACCGGTCGATGCCCGCAAAGAGCGGCAGGCGTTGAACCGATATTGCGCCGAACTCCAGGATGTCAACCGGGGGTTCCGCGGGGACGACGACCTGCCCGGCTTTGGCGGCGAGCGCTTTGACCAGATCATGCCATCCAGCGCCGCGACAACGCCGGAATTGCCCCAGAAACGAGAGCCACTGGCGGATGCGGTCGGGCGCGCCATGCAGGAAATGCGTGGGTGCTTCAACCGTCCCCAGTTGTTGTTTCACTGCCGCGCTTTCGGAGGGAGTTCTTATGCGTCCCGCTTGATGGCCGCAACGGTTGCGGAATGCGCCTTCCGCGACGGCGCCTACGGGCTTGTTGTTACGGAATCCATTGACAGCGGATACGAGGCGTTGGTGAAAAGTTGTGCCGAAGACCGGATAGGCCTCGTTCCGGCGCTTGCCGCGCGGGCCGAAACGATGGAGCCTCGCCTGTGCGCGGGTTTTGGGCGGATGAGTCAGATGGCGTAGCCGGACGAACTTCTCGGGCTGATGAGGTTCCCCGCCGGCGGTGTGGGATCGCTCCGTTGCCTAGTGCAAATCACTGATCCGCCCCGCCTTCCCGCCGAAGGAATGGTCGTGTTAGGCCACGATCTTACCTTAGATCGACTGTACGAAGACGACCCCGCGTGCGCGAGTTCCTTACAGACCGCGAGGGGCGTGCTTATCGAGGATCTGAAAAAGAGCATGGCCCTATTCGGTATGCCGGGTTCCGGCAAGACCAGCGTGCTCATATTGCTCATGTTGGCACTTTTTCAGGCCGGCATCCCGTTCATCCTGATTTCCCCCATTGCAGGTGAGGAATTAGGCATCAAGCGCTACCGCGACCACGCAGACCCGGTGATACGCGGGCTCGCTAGAGCGTTGAAGGTGTACACCCCGGGGAGGGACGACGCATCCCCTGTTGCGCTGAATCCCGACGAGCGTCTCCCCTGGATATCACTGAGCCAACATATCGAAGGGCTCATGGAGTGCTTTCGCGCTTCCATACCTATGGACGGTCCACTGCCGGGAATACTGCAGGAAGCGCTGTACCTCGTGCACTGGACCCATCCACTGCCAGACGATCCCCCCCGCATGAGTCACGTAGTGTCGGTCGTCGAGCGGATTGTCGGTCAAAGGGGTTACCAGGGCGAAGTGCTTCATAACTTGCGTGCTGCCATTGAGGGCAGGCTTCGCAGCATGTGCCAGGGCTCCCTTGGGAGCATGTTCGAACCGGGCATCAACGAGCCTACCATAGAATCGCTCGCCTCCGGATACTCGGTGATTTGTCTGGACGCGCTGCCTGAAGAGGAAAAGGCGAAGACGATACTTTTCTATATGAAAACCCTTGGAGAGTACGTGGGGGGGACACCGGTTCCGGACGGCGATCTGCGCCTCGCCATGATGATCGACGAATTCCATCTCATTGCCGGTCCCGACACAAATGCCAGACCCTCTGAGCATAACGCCAACCCGGCCGCTTACGCCTCGAAGACCGTTATGAGAATGATGCGCGAGTTTCGCAAGCGCAAAGTGGGGCTCGTCCTGGCCGACCAGAGCCCGTCCAATGTGGCGTCTGACGTCGTCGGGCTCGCAGGAACGAAAATGGGTTTTCGTCTCACCGAGCCGAACGACCGCCAGCGTCTGGGCGATGCCATGCTTTTCACACAGTATGAGTACGAGCAAATCGCCCGTCTCCGGCCCGGTCAGGCCTTCCTGTTGGCGGAGGGGTATAACGGGCCGCGATTGATCCAGGCCGTCAACATCCACGAACGCATGAACCTCTCCACACCGCCAGATCTCGCCGAGCTGCGATCTTGGATGGAGGACGAATCCTGGTTCAAGGAGACTCGGCAGGAGATCAACAAGCATCGGCTGATTCGGCTTACAGAGATCGAGGAGGAGATGTACGGGACATTCGCGGTCATTATCGGAGAGGCCGCAGACGTTGCGCGTGCATACCACGCGGCGAAGGAACTTGATGAAAAGCGTAGTACGCAACGGCGGGCAGCGGAAGTGATCCGCCGCCTGCGCGACACATTGTCAACTTTTCAATACGGATACTGGGAACGCCTGCTCGGGAGCGATGAGCGCCACGACGCCCCCGCGCTCATCGAAGCCAGGGCATCCCTCCGGCACGCTTTCAGCACTCGGTGGCAGGCGCCTTGCCAGGAATGCATCAATTGGTTGGAGAAAATAGTCATGAGCCAAGTGGAGGACTGAACCATGGTACGGGACACATCATCACCGACAACCCAAGAGTTGAACGACCGCGGCGACGGCCTCGCCGAGGAGATGCGGGAACACATCAAGGACGTTAACAAGGTCGCCGAGGACATACAGGCCATCCGGGGACTTCTCGAAAGTTTGGAATTGGGCGGCGGCACCGCGGACGCCGCCGAACAGGTCGAAACCTCGGTGGAAGCCGCTGATGACGCTGCCTCGGACGAATTCGACCGTGCCGACGCCGAATACAAAGAAGTGGACAGGCAGAACGAAGAGCATCAGTCGGAACTGCAGGATCGCTCGGACGCGTCTGAGCGGAACCTGGGTGTGATTTCGGACGTGACGGCGCCAGTGGAGACTCAGGATGCAGTCACGGAATTGCGCGAGGCCAAGGAGGCACTCGTGGAGAGCGTCGAGGCCTTGAAGGAGATTGCCGAGCATGCCCGCGATGCACACGAAGAGAATGAACACATTCGGGAAGGCCTGCGGCAAATCCGGCACAGTGAAGGATAGGTAGGAGGGGAAGATCATGGCAAGTCCCTATACGGAGTACCAAAGTCATCATCTTGACGAGGATTTCGACAGCAAACTCCACGAAGCCATGCGTGCGGTTGAAGCGCTGGGCGTCAAGGACAGCGCGCTGCCGAAGGTTGATGCCGATGGCTGGTCAGAGTGCCCGCGTGCGGAACAGTACTACGCAGAAAAAGAAGAAATTGTGGAGAAGATTCGGAGGCTGGTTCTGGTTTTCTACGGCTATATGCCGGCCATTGATGCCGAAGTAGCGCGTATTGAGCGAGACTACCTGGCCACAGGCACGACCCGTGACCGGCTTCATTACGAAGAACCAAGGCGGAGGCTCACAGAGGCAGAACGAAAGAGTGAGGAGCGGCGCGACCGTGTCATCGAACAAGGCAGGCAGGCCGCAGCGATGATCAAGGTCATGGAGAACGCCATCGCCGAGGCGGACAAGAAGAAATGGCCCCTCGGCCAACCGAAGAAGTCACCCTATGGGCACATGGGTGCGCAGCGCGATGGCCTCGATCTGGACGCAACACCTGAATTATCTGCCTCGTATGGTGAACAAGATTCGCATATTGCAGTGTCGCCACGCGACTTCGGCCGGGATATTGAAGGTACTGGTCCGCAGGAGAATGGCATCGGGGACAAACAGTATCGAGGTCCCCTCGCTTGTGAGTCATCCGATTTTCCTCACCAGGCGGAGACGAGCCTTCCGCCGGCGCCGTCGCTGCGTACCGAGCTGGACGCCCTCCTGGGGCAAGGCGGGTCATTCCCGGGCAACAACCCGGAAGGAGGCTGACAGGCAATGCTTCAGCCCACCCATATGCCTACAATCCTCGGGGCGGGCGGTGACAACCCCCGTGTGGTCCGGCTCACCGACCCCGGTTCATCCCTGTCCTTGCCGGCGGGACATAGCGTGTACGCTCTCCGGTGCAGTCCCGGCGGAAAGCAATTTGTGGCGGGCACCAAGCATGGCAGTCTGTTCCTGTTCGACTTCCAACCCTCGGGGGAGCTTAGGCTTGTATCCGAGCTGAACCAGGGCGCTCCAGTGTTGGCCATCGCTTGGGACCTATCAAGCATGATCTCGTCAGACACACGGGGGCGGTGCCTGCGTTGGCGCCCGCCGTTTACATCTTCACCTGAATACGTTTGCTGTGAAGGCGTTCCGTTTTGTGCCCTTGTGGCGGTGGGCGAGGAGACTTGGGGGCAGACTCTGGACGGCCGCGTCCTATGCTTCGCTGACGATGCGTCCGCCCCGGAAATCGTTCATGAAGGCGGTCACCCGCCCCGACCGTATGGTTGGGTGAGCGGTGTCTATTGGCGTGCTGGGGACGCCGTGGTGTTTCCGGTTACAGCCGGTTCCTTTGCGGTGGTGGATCGATCCACCCGGGAAGCACGGACCCTGAAAGCCCATACCGGAGACGCGTTCGCCTGTTGTTCATACGGGGACCTACTCGTCACGCTGGGCCGTGAGGACAACTGCGCACGGATGTGGCACCCCGATTTGTCGCTTTGCCGAGAAGCGGCGGCGCCGCCCGGTCTCGTGGGCATCGCATTGACTTCTGACCCCTCAGCGCCCTTTGTGGCCATCGACGAGATGGGCAACGCCTTACGGATGGCGTTCGCCGACGCCAAACTCGAGTGTCGAGGGGAGGCGTTGAATGGTCCCTTCCGCGCGGTGTGCGGCATCACGCCGGAAGAACATGAGGCGGTGTGCGAACAGGAATGCGTTGCCCGCGCATCCGAGATAGCCGGACGGGCCGCTATGGCAATCGAAACGAGGGATGTTGGAAGCCTGCCGCGCGCTGCGCACGACCTCAGGACGCTGGGCCACCACGAAGCGGCGCTGGCCCTCGAGGCGGAAGCGGCCGCGGTAGAGGGCAATATTTGCACGCAATTGGCCTGCCGCCTGGAACTGGCTCAGCGCCTTGAAGACTCTCCGAGGTGTCTTCCGAGCATCCTGAAGCTGGTTCATTTGCTGGCTGCATTGCTTCGGTTCGAAAGAGCCCGCGATTTCCTTGGACGCTTAAGCCCTTTCGGTGATGAGGCGAAACTGGGGGAACTCGCGGCACGCATTGAGGGGCTTGCCGATGCGG
Source organism: Candidatus Hydrogenedentota bacterium (assembly GCA_024278275.1). Taxonomy (GTDB): domain Bacteria; phylum Hydrogenedentota; class Hydrogenedentia; order Hydrogenedentales; family JAJRTN01; genus JAJRTN01. Next base: position 74,783 of record JAJRTN010000114.1, on the reverse strand, counting down.
CCGGTAAGCATGAGTGCGTCGCTTCGATAGAAAGCGGCCTTAACCCCCCGGCGGTGCTGCAGTCCTTCGATGTGCTCGGACCGCCCCCGTGGCGATGGTTGCTGGCCCGGTGTTTCCCGGAGCTCCAGTGCCGTGGCCTTACCGTTCGCCCCGGCGACTATACGGAAATTCTGCAAATGTTATGGGATGCATGGCCAAGCGTGGACCGGCCCAAAGCGGAGTTGACCGAGCTCTGGCTGCTCTCGCCCGACGAAGCGGTTGGTCCCGAGACCTATGTGCTTCTTCGATGGGTGGTCCAAGACGCGGACGGCCTGGATCTCGCACTGCGTTTCCAACAAGGAGGCAGCGGCACGACGGTTACGCCGATGCTGGTGTGTGATGTGCACCGGATGGCGGCTGCAGGCAACTCAACCTGGCCGGCCAGAGCGACCGAGTTGCAGGCGATCGTCGTGGGGGAGCACTTGCCGGCGTGGATTCGGGCGGCCCTGTCCGATGCGCGGAAGGCGTTGGGAAGCGTCCTCAGCGACCAACTGGCCGAGGTTCGGCGGGGAGGATGCACATGATTGCCTGGTGTCGCGTATGCAACCGCGCTGTTCTACCCCAAAGCGGGCGATGCCCGGGATGCGGCAATGGCTTTGGAGAGAGTACCGGTGATGATTACTTCGTGTCCGGGGCCGGGACGGGCCCTTCGGGCATCGTGGAGATTCCGGTTGACTCGGTCCTCTTTGACCGGTTCCGGATTGTCAAACGCCTTGGAAACGGAAGCTCCGGCACGGTCTACTTGGCCCATGACCGGCTCACGCACTTGGAGGTCGCCCTGAAGATAGGGGAGGCACTGGGCGAATGCAGCGTGGCGCAGCGACTCATCCATGAGGTGCGGGTGCGTCAACACATTCAGGACTTTCAGTATGTGCTTCCCTGTCTGGGCGTACATGCTGGTTTGTGGGGCGGCAGCGAGGTCCTGGCCGTTGTTCTAAAATATGCCGACGGGGGAACACTGCGCGATTGGATCCAAGGCCATGCCGGGGATGTATTTGCCCGTTCCCAGCATGGGCTGGAACTCCTCAAACAGGGCATGCGAGGCCTCGCCGTACTCAATGATGCCGGGATTGTTCATCTGGACGTTAAGCCGGAGAACTTCTTCGTGGTCGCCGGCACTTTGATGATAGGCGATCTGGCGGCGGCGCTTTGTCTTGACCGCCGCGAGTGGTCTGGCCAAGTGCCCATGCAACTCGACCTGCGGCACGCCGGCACGCCGGAATACATGTCGCCCGAACAGATCGAGACACCCGATCCATCGTCATTGGATGCCCGGTGCAACGTTTTCTCCATCGGCGTAATCCTCTACGAACTCCTCCATTCCGCGTGTCGCCGGCCTTTCGACGGCACGACAAACTCTCGCCACAGCCTGCATCGCTCCATGGCTCCTGCCCGGCTAGAGGGTGTGGACTCTTGTCTCGCGTCTATCGTGTCGCAATGTGTCGAGAGGGACCCGGACGCCCGTCCCCAAACCATGTGGGAAGTGCTTGATGCGTTGGATGGGTCTCGCCTCGAAGCGGATGCCGAGGAGCGGGTGGTGGCGCCCGATGTCCATGAAAGTCACCCCGAAGTCCAAGTAGCCGTTCCCGGTTTCGAATGCGCCTGGGCGGCTTTTGAGCAAGGGGAACTGCCCGAGGCCCAGCAGCTCTGCAAACGGATCCTTGTACAAGACACACATCACGGGGAGGCGGCCGATCTCCTCCAAGACATCGAAAGACGGGATCAGGACGCTCGTATCATCTACCAGCGTCTGGCCGGCGCCTTCGATACCCTAAATCTTGAAGAGGCGGGCGCCCTTCTGCAGACAGCGGAGGAGGTCTACCCAAACCACCCGGCAGGGGCGAGCATCAGGCCATCGTTCGTGACGCGGTGTGCGCAGTACAGCCAGGTCGTGGAGGACGCCCAGATCGCCTTTCGTTCCGGGGTGCCCGGCGCGGCGCTGCCCCCCCTACGCAAGGCGGCGTCGCTCAATCCCGGGGAGCCGCTGGTCGAGCAAATCATGGACTCTGTCGGCAGTGTGGCGGGTCGCCAGGAACAGGCACAACACAGTATTCAAGAAGCGTTGGTTTCTGGAGAGTACGAACGCGCCCTTGTGCTGGCGGCTTCTTTGGATTCCTTTACTGACGAATCATTGGCAAGGTTTGCCCCAGGAGAAGAGTGATGCAAAACAAGACCGCGGCCCCGACCTGTGCCCCGCCGCTTCAACTGGAGAGGCCGTTGCGATTCTTCTCTCTGTACCACTTGGTTGAACAGATTGTGAACGGACGTACGTCTCAGGCCTTGGAAGAACTCCTCAGCCACAGGCCGGTCTTTCGTTTTGATGGCAAGAAGGATCTCCTTCTGCCCGACTATCTTTTTGCTGCCTGGGCGTACTGGACAGAGCACGCCCGGACGAGAACGACTCTTCTTTGGGACCGTGCCCGCGACCTCACTTTGGACAAGTTCACCTCGCTGCCGATTCGGAATGGCAGAAGGGTTCAACAACGCGCGCCTGGTGACAACGCTGGTCTCCGAAAGCGTGTGGACTGCAGGAACTACTATGTCTCGCTGTTGGACGCCATTGAGAGCGACGAGGGTTTTAGCGCGGCATCGGGCTTGTTGGAGCGGGACCACCTCGCGGCTGTATGTTTCCACAGGTTTGCCAACCACCACTTCTACATGTCGTATCTCGAGGCAAGGCGTCGTGAGAACCCTTTCATCTCCCGTTACACCTGGCGAGTAGACGGAAAAGGAAAGATCACGATCTGGATGCCGAAGTACCTTTCTGGAAGGAAACGAGGCGCCTGGCTGAAGAAGCATGTCCAAAACCCTGATCCGAAACAGTCCGGAGAACGCGAGCGGATCCAGACTATTGTTAACGAACGCCTGGTTATTCCCCGATTCGTGGCGTTCGAGCCCCACCGGGATACCAAGCAACCCGGCAGACTTCCAGCCCCAGACGTGGAAGCGAGTGCGAGGATGCGGCCCAGTATTGCTGACTTCCTCGCCCGTGAAAAGGCCGTATCCGCGGACCTGCAGCGGCCCTCGATCCGCAAATTGGGTCCGGAGATAATCGAGCAACTCGTAAAGGCCGTGATGCTCAATTTGCGCACTCGCGAACGTACCGACGAGGAAATTGCCGCGGAATTCGGCTTGTCAAAGACCGCTTACAGTCACTTCGCCGGAAGAGGTCGGGATAAGGCCAAGAGTGCGGGAGCAAAGACAGTCGCAGATCTATGGAGGAACCTTGCAGAACTCTTGAGCCAAGTGGATGTCTTTCGTGAGGTGGCTGTGGATGCGGGGGTGTGGCGGGCCGTCGAAACCGTAGTGAACAACGCCAAGCCGGCGAGGCTGAGAGGAGAAAACGATGACCAATGATTTGTACTTCATACCGCTCCTGATGGAGGCCCTTGAACGGGAGAATGTCGTTGAGGGTCTCCGGCGAGCGTTTCGCACGATTGTCGTCCGGGGGAAAGACAAGCAATTCAGAAAGGGGTATGAGCAATTCAAAGTCTTCATGGATGCCGTTTTCGCTGCCCATCGGAGTTGGGATCGTATCGAGGAGAGGGGATTCATCACCGGTGGCGGGCTGGACGAGACGACGATGCTTCTGGAAGAGCTCGCGGCGTGCCCGGAACTTGCTGCGGTGTGGGACAGCGTAAGGCAGGACCTTGAACTGAAGCCGGATGCCGAGCCCCGCGTCGAGTTCCTGCTGCGGCAAAGCGACGGGGCGGTCCAAAGACTGCGGTTGTCTCATGATCGGCGGAAAGGCGAGATGACCGGAGTGGTTCCCGGCGCATATGAAATCCTGCTCGCCTCAGGCCAAGTCCTCTGGGAAAGCGAGTTGACGAAAGAAGACCTGCTTTCGGTGTATGCCCACCGCGAAGAGCCTCTCCGTCTTGCCGCAGACACGGGCGGTGTGTCCGAGCAACCGACGCGTCGCACGGTACTCCTTGATGGCGAAGTCGTGGTGACGGTCTTTGCGGGCCAGACGACGGGGCGGCTGGAGATTGAGTGGTGTTGGTAGAAGAAAGCACAGTAACTGATGCGAAGCAGAATGAGCCAGGTCACGTTTTGGCGATCCTGGTGCTGGGGATAGGCACCGACGCTGCTGCTGTCGTGACGGACCTTGCCGTCACGCACTGTGACGTGAACGGCGGCGAGGCTTTGAGGGTTCGCGGCCCGGTGCAGGTCGGGGAGGACACGATACGCCACTATGAGGACATTGTGCTTCCGCTCCTCCACCGCACCACGCGGGCGCTGGGTATCAAACCGCGTTCTTTGACTTTGTCCCTGACTAATCTGAACGCTGCTTCGCTCCAAGACCGTGGCCTGACAATCAGTGGATTCTCCGCAGACGCGGCATTCTATGTCGCAGCCCTGTCGGCTCTGCTGGGTGTGCCTGCAGAACCAGGCCTGGCGATCACCGGGCACATTGCATCGCAAGATGGCGAAGTGCGCATGGTGCGCAGCCTTTCCGCCAAGTTACGGGCTGCTGTCGCGTCGCCGGAAGTCGAAACCGCTTTGATTCCCGACCCCAAGGCCGATGATTCCCTGTCAACACTGACGCCCGAGGAGATGACGGATATTGAGGAGGCGATCCGTCATGCACGTGACCGGATAACCATAACTCCGGTTCGTGACGTATCGGATGTTTTGCGTAACGTTTTTTGCGAACCAAACCTGGTCGTGGCCGCCCTGCGAAACGGATACTTCAGTGCTCCACCCCAAACGAAAGGAGGAATTCCGGCCAAGACCGTGCTGGCCGGGGACCTCCCCAACCGTTACTGGGACTGCCTCGAAGAAGCCATTCACGGACGAGACCCTATCACTGTGGAGAACCTGCTGCAGTCGCGAGTGGCGTATCACGTTAAAGACAAGACCTATCCTGCAGGCTATGGGGATGAATTGCACCGGCTTCTTTCGAGTGTGCCTGCCGGTGTGCGGGATTCGTGTCTGCGTTTCCCATTGCTCCCCGCCCAGGATGCCCTGAGTATGGTGCGAATGGCATCTGCGAACGACCTCAATGATCTTAGGCGTCTTCTGGATGCCTTAGCCGGAGACAGGTTCCACGATGGCACGGCGATTGCCGTGAACGAAGCTCGGGTCTTTCCTCCTGACACCACAAACGAGCACCTTGCAGCGTTGCTCGACGCCATCGACCCCGATGTCTTGTACCGCACGGTGGGGGCTCCCATTGAAGCCGCAAGGGCCTCCTTCAGGCTGGAGACAGTCACCGCGCGGAACAACCAGGAGTGTCTTGCGGTTGTAACGTCTTTCTATGTCCACATGGTTCGCCATCGTGGAACGGAGATCCGCGTCGCAGAGCCGAGCAGCCTGGAGGGGGAAGCTGTGGATTGGCTGGAGAAAGCCTTTGCTCGCCAGGGGGGTGTGAAGGCTGCGTACGCCGAGGCTCGTAGCGGCATTCGGGGAAGACTGAAGTTCATCCTGGATGTGCTCACCGAGGAAATGAGGTTCGAAGAGGAAGATAAGCGCCGGAATTGGGTGTTCACGAAGTTCTTGAGCGGTCTGGAATACGAAGAGCGGGTGGAACTCGTCAGGGCCTTCATGGACCTCTTGGCGCCGCATCTGCAGGACGAGGTCCTTGCTTCGCCGCCCGAGCGATACGTTAAGCATGCGGAAGTGTTGCTTCGCACCTATGCCCAGGTGTCGGGGCGTCTCAAACAACTTGTGCGGGCCATGTAGCCCCACTGGAAAGGAGCACAAGATGGCTGATATTGATGACCTGGTAAACAGTCTTCAGGACACCACCGTGGCCCGACGGGTCACATTAACGCATGACGACGCGCGAGGGCAGTATCGTCTGCCCAACCCTACCGTGCCGAATTGGCAGGTGTTTCAGGACGCTATTGCCGACTACTACCGCTTCCACTACGGTTCGTGCGTGGCGCCTGGCGCGCATCTGTCGCGGACCGAAGCACTGGGGAAAGCCAAGGATCTGCTTGAACGGGAGTATCGCCGTAGGCGTAGCGACATTATGGGGGCGTTGGCGGACGCCACGGAAGGCACGAACGGCGGGCTGCGGGTGGTGCTGGATACCATCGCAGAGGGCCTTAAAGCGGAAAGCGTCCAGCATTACGCCCAAGAACAATTCGACAGCCGCGTTGCGCCCAATGATTTCGAGGCTAAGGTGGATATCATCCGCCAGTTCATCGCCCGGTTCGGGCATCAGCTAGGCGATACCATCCAGCGCAACAGGCCCGAGCGGTATGCGCAGGACTACCGGACATTGATCGAGGCATTCGTTGACGGCCTTCGGCAGACTTCTTCCGTCTTTCGTCGGCTCTAAAGGAACTGCAAGTGGGCACGCCACTCGATGAATTGCTGGCCAGTATCCATCCAGACCGAACACTTCTGGAAAACGACAGACGCGCGGACGAAGCGCTGAACAGCTTTGTCATGCCCGGTGCATCCGTTCCGAATTGGCCCGCTTTCCGCGAGTGCGTGACTCGCTTCGTTTGTCACGCCGAGAATGTCATGCTGTGCCTTCGACGTCCCATGGCGGTGAACCCGGAAATGCACTTCGGCAGGGCGTGTTGGCTTCTCTCCAAGGCCTTCGGGCCTGACGGCGACAAGACGGCCGCGAACATAGCCATCCACGGCGTCGAAGGCGGGCTGTACGGTGTAATCAAGACCCTTGCAAAGGGCCTCGCCGATGATTTTAGCGACAACGAAATCCACGCAAGGGTGAGTTCCTACTGGAACCGACTATCGGTGGATGAGCAGATTGCCGCTTCCAGCGAGTATCTGGCGAAGTACGGCTATCTGCTCCCGGCTGACGTCACGGAGGGGAGCGCCGCGCGCGTACGTGGTTATCTCCCAAAATTCCTCGAAAAGCACCCGTTCTTGATGCAGCGGCTCGGCAGGATCGGAAGGTAGGTGCCTGTCTCCAAGGAATGGCGGCGCGGCGTTGTATATACAACGCCCTGGCATCTGGAGCCGTGCCCACCCAGCCTTTCAAGCCGTTGACAACGCGCTCCGTAATTCCCTCCTTCAGCGTGGCGGTCTCAAAACTGAAACGACCTTACCCCTTTCTACCGCCTCTTCTTCAGAAAGGGTGAGCCATGCCGAACAACAAATTGATGCTTCCCAGAGCCCAGTCCACCATGTTGGCCGCAAAAGCCCGGGTTATCTTCGAAAAGGAGATGTCCAAAGGATGTCTGCCGGAAATCTCTCCGGCGCCGGTCGAACTGGAACCGCCGTACCTCCCACTACTTGCACCGGAGGACTTACTGTGCGCCGACGAGCAGCCGGCCTTTATACCCACGACCCCACCATGCAGACAAGACTTGGTGCGGCTCAAGATCTGGTGGCATCCGGAACAGGAGTGCGACTGGATCCGAAACGAGCTGTTCGTCAAGCAGCTTCATGCCATCACACATAGACTCACCTTCGAGATCACCGGCAACAAGAATCAGATTCTCTTCACCCTCCTGTGCCACAAAGAGGATGAGCCGGTCGTTCACGCGGCGTTACGAGGCTTCTTTCCCGACTGCGAACTTTCTTCGTGCCCAGGACATCCTCTGGACACCTATCCCGTGGATGCCTGGGAAACCGGGCTCTTCGAGAGTTTCTATACCCCTCCCCCCTACAGCCATCTTCTGACCAGGCCAAGCGAACTCAAACTCTCCCCCTTCGAGTCCTTCCTCAACAGTCTAAGCTTTCTGGCGCCTCCAAGTCTGGGGGTGTACCAGGTGGTCATCCAACCGGTTGCCTTGAACCACGATTGGCATCACAACGTTGAGCTCCTTATCGACCTCGAGTTTCTCATGCGCTTATCACATTCTAGTGGGAGTCTACTCTCTCAGCAGCGCTACGCTCAGCAGGCGCCGTCCGGGCAACTCAATAATATGGCTTCAGAGGTTGAGACCAAGTCCCATGCGGATAAGCCCTTTTTCTGCGCAGCGATTCGTGTGGGGCTATTGGGATGCCCAGATGGTGGCGCATTCAATACGCTCCGGGCGCTTTGCACATTCCTGCAATTGTTTCAGCACGGCGGCCGCCCCATGAACTGTCTTTCGCACGACGACTATCTCCGCCACATTTCGCCCAACCAAGTCCGTGACATGTTCAGACTCGGCACAGCACATTGCGCCGGCTCGATTCTTAACAGTTTTGAAGTTAGTGGCCTGCTCAACATTCCCAATCTGCATTCGTTCATTGCTCGAGGGCTCGACATCGCAATAGTAGATTCTTACGCTCGCCGCAGTGAGCTTACTTCAAGCGGGACGCTCATTGGTTTTACAACGAGAGCTGATCAGGTCGATGAAGTGAGATGGCCGGATGACATTCGTCCTTCGCATGGGCACATCATTGGCAGGCCAAGAGGGGGAAAGTCATTCCTGATGGAGCACATGTGCTGCGAGGACATCGAAAACGGCCATGGCGTGGCGATCATCGATCCGCATGGGGACCTCTCAATGGCCATCATGCGGAGAATCACAGAGGCCCAATTGGAGAGAGTCGTCTACCTCAACCCAGGAGACCGGACACATGTTCCCATGTGGAATCCAATGCGTACCAATCAACCAGCGGACAGAATCGCCGACGATTTGGTGCGAGCCTTCATGCACATCACAACTGGCTGGGGCCACCGCCTGGAAACCCTTCTTCGTCACGCGATCTACGGTCTTATCGAGACGGGTCAGGGCACTCTCGGGGAGATCTCTAAGCTTCTCGCAATCAAGTCAGAAGAAAGAGAACGGATTCGAAAACAAATCGTCGACTCGGTTACGAACGAACACATTCGCTATTTCTTTGAACACAAACTCCCCAGGTACAGGGATAACGATTTTTCCCCAGTCGACCATAAGCTCGCGAAACTCATGTCCCACGACACAGTTGCGCTGATGTTTTCTCAGATGGATAGCAATATTGACCTACGAGAAATCATGGACACGGGAAAGATCTTCATTGTCAACCTATCTACTGTAGGGTCAGATTCTCGAGACATACTGGGGGGATTGCTTCTCTCCCTGGTTCACATGGCGGCGCTGAGTAGGAGCGAATTGCCCCCTGGCGAACGTCGCGCCTTTCACGTATATGTGGACGAAGCTCATCGGTGTGTGACGAGCGCACTGGAGGACATGATCGCGGAGACTCGAAAGTATGGAGTCAGCCTGACCCTCGCCCATCAGTATCTTAGCCAGTTCGAGAAGAAGCAAGTCGATGCGCTCGGTATGGTCGGCACAACAATCGCCTTCAATGTTGCCGCGGATGACGCTCCGCGGATCGCCAAGTTTCTGCGAGGACAGGTTGCAGCGGAAGATTTGACCTCGCTTGAACCTCGGGAGGCGATCGTCCGTATCGGAAACGACGTCATGAAAATAGAAACTCCCTTCATGGATGAAGTAACGGACACGTCAGTCAGCGATCGCGCGAAACAATTGTCGTATGAGCGCTACTACAAGCCCATAAACGAAGTCCTCGAAGCCAACCGCCGGCGGGGCATGCCTTCCCGAAAACACGTAGCGGCCAAACCGTCACATCCCCCTGGTCGAAATAGGTCCGTGGAGTTTCACTATGAAGAATTCCCTTCCCCGAAAAAGACTTGAGGGTATTCTCGCTGAAGTCCTGTCGCTTCTGGACGGCGATACTGTGCATCGCGGCATTGACGAATCTGTTGATGCTGCCGCTTCCACGTTCAAGGTCAGTGACAGCATTCCTACCCCCATCAACAATGAGACCCTGCTCTGCATAGTGGGGGAATTCGTCGCGCACATCTACGAGTACGGCTTGCCCCTCTCGAGGGTTCTGACTCCCGAGCAAGCCCAGGCAGAGGCAGTGTACTTCCTGGAGCACGGGTACCAAGGAAGGAATGCCAATGGCTACGAGGGCGCACTGCGCGATACAGCCAAGTACGGTAAGGATGGGCTGCGCATCGTCTTCCTGGCTCTTGCGGATGTTATCAAAGAGGTGCAAAGACAAAGGCACGTGCGCTGGGTCTTGAACAGCCGCATCCAGCAGCTGGACTGGAGTACCAGGCGGGACCTAACGGCGCTCATCCTCGACCGTTGGGGAGAGTTTCTGGGCGAGGTTGTGGAGGACCGTTCGCCGGAGGAACTTACATCCGCTTGCGCCGATCTCATCGTCGATTACGCTGGCAGCGACATGTCGTTGAGACAGGTGTTCAGTGCGCCGGGGCAGGCAAGAGGCGGTGCGGCATAACCCTGAGTTCTCCGAGGCGGATCAACTGAAACAGCCCTGGCGCGTCTACCGCCTGAACGTAGCGAGACTAAGACGCGAATAACAGCTGAGGAGGATTACATGATGCTTTTCAAGCGTAACCACGGGCTGGAACGCGGGATCTGGGTAGACCGCTCCATCGATGACCGCGTGGACGATTTTGAGTTGTGCAACCCTTGCGATGGTTTGCTTCAGGAGACAGATCCTCTTGGTGAGCAATGGCACGATGTTGCCTCCGGGCTTTGTCCCGACTGCAAGGCCGATTTCCTGGCGCATACCCTGGCCGTGGATCTATTCGGGTTGTCGCGACCGTTTAACGGGGATATCGAGGGACGGTACATCACGAACGACGAGCTGGACGAAGAGCCGTGTCTCGGGAACCCTTCGGCCTTCGACTACTTGGTCGATGAACGAGGCGGTCTGTAGGAGGGCACACAGGCATGCCGTCCCAAATCCGGAAAGACGACAGGGACACAGCTGCGAAGATGCAGCTTTTCAGGGCACGGTTCAGTGGGCTGCAGGACGTCTACGGCACCTACGACCCTGCCTCGGGCCGGGCATGGCAGGTCAAGAAGCCTGTCACCGACGAGGTGCTGCTGAAACATCTTACCGGGAGACAGCCCTATGGCGTGTACCTGTTGACTGGGGATCGCACTCGTTCCGTGGTGGCCGATTTTGACCATGCCGACCCTACGGCGCCTCTTGAGTTTGTGTCTGCCGCAAAACATTATGGTCTTTCGGCATACATCGAGATCAGCAAGAGCAAAGGGTTCCATGTATGGGGCTTTGCGGACGAAGACGGCGTTGACGCTGCCAAGGCTCGCGCCGTCTTCCTCCACATCACCGAGGAAATCGACCATCCCGAAACGGAGATATTCCCCAAACAGGACGCGATAGACCCCGGATCGGGCTCCTGGGGCAATTTCATATATGCGCCGTTGTTCGGGGGTCTTGTTCCTCAGGGCCGAACGGTCTTCGTGGACGTTGAAGCTTCGTTGCGCCCCTACCCTAATCAATGGGATTTCCTGGATAGTGTCGAGTTGGTTCCTGAAACGCTTTTCGACGAGATTATCGAAATCAATGACATTGCCGTCGGAATACACCCCACTTCCAAGGTGCAGGTATCTCTGGGCGTCTTCCAGTCACCCGTGATGCTCCCGCCATGCGCCAGGCGGATGCTTGAGGAAGGCGTTACAGAGAATCAGCGGGTCGCGTGTTTTCGCCTGGCTGTTCATTTGCGGAAGGTGGGACTTCCTTATGATCTCGCTGAAGCAACCCTATTGGAGTGGTCCCGGAAGAACCGTCCCACGGACGGCAAGGGAATAATCACGCCCACCGAGGTTCGGTCGCAGACTGCGGGAGCCTACCTGAAGGAGTATCGCGGATGCGGCTGTGAAGAACCCGTCGTGCAACAGTTCTGCGAGCCTTCTTGCCCGATCTCCGGCAGGAAACTGGCCACCAAGGAGAAGAGCGCGTGACGCTCCACCCGAAACCCACACAGCTGCGGCCAACCGGTGGCTTCTGCACATGAGCGAGGACAGAATCATGCAGCTTTTTGGACGCCAAGAAGATCCGGGTGTGACGGAATCCCCTGCCGAGGACGCGTTTCCCGTGGTCTACACGGACGAGCAGCCGCGTATCGTGCTCCGCCACGCATTGAGAGTCATGAAAGTGGCCAACGCCCCCCCGGTCATCTTTCGTAGCGCCGGGCGTCTTGTTCGCCTTGTTGACGTACGAAAAGGTGATGCTCCGCACATCGTCCCTTGTACCAAACGGAGTATGTTCAAGTACCTCGCTGAGGTAGCCGACTGGAAGAAGAGGACTACCAACGGCGAGACGCCTTCGTCGCCGCCGAGCAGGATTCTGGACGCCATCATCGATGATCCGGACGAGGGTTTACCTGAACTGAATACTGTAGCCACTGTGCCCGTGTTCGGCAGGAACTTTGACCTGATCGACTGTCCCGGGTACCACGAAGACGAACAGTTGTACTTCCACGATGCGTACGGTCTCAGGACCTCCATTCCGGTGCAACTCGACGTAGCCGGCGCACGCAGGTTGCTTTTGGAGGCTATATGCGATTTCCCTTTCACGGATGAGGCCAGCCGGGCGCATGCCGTGGCCCTGATGGTGCTGCCGTTTATCCGGCGGGCCATCAAAGATGCGCCAACGCCACTCCACATAGTGGAATCGCCCACACCGGGAAGGGGCGGTTGGCAGACCTTGTCGCCGTCATCACCATCGGCGAGCCGTGCAAACCCACGACACTGAGCGCGAGTTCGGCGGATAATAGGAAGAAACTCACGTCCCTTATGGTGGCCGGTGCCCCTATCATCCTCCTGGACAACATTCCCCAGAACCGCACTCTTGATGATCCCGCTTTGGCCAGCGTCCTGACGACCACGCAGCCGACGGATCGTCTCCTCGGCAGCAAACGGATGCTTGCCCTCAACAACCAGGCAGTATGGATTGCGACGGCCAACAACCCCCGCTTCACATTAGAAATTAGAAATTAGAAATTGCGCGGCGGAGTGTTCGCATCAGAATCGACCCTCGAACGGACAGGCCGTGGTTACGCCAGAACTTTCGGCACGAAGACCTCCTCTCGTGGGCGCGGCATCACAGGTCGGAACTTGTGCGGGCATGTTTGACCCTTGTCCTGGCGTGGTGTGAGGAAGGATTCCCTCGTTGGCGCGGGGATCCGCTTGGCTCGTTCGAGGATTGGTCGACCGTCTTGGGTGGCATACTCGAGGTGTCGGGAATCCCCGGTTTCCTGGGCAATATCGAGGCGATGTACGTTGAGGCCGATGTCGAAACTCCCGACAGGCGCGCCCTGACCCAATTGTGGTGGGAGGAATTTGGGGGCGAATCCGTCAAGACATCGGACCTCCACGTCCTCTGTCAACAACATGAGGTTCTCAGCGACGTTATTGCCACTGGCTCAGTTTACGGGGGCTGGATCCCGACGCCAGTTCCCCAGCGCCGGTTCACGGCACCCCCTCCTCCCGATGTTCACAACAGACCTGAAACGACGCCACAGATCCTGCCGCAATAACAACAGGCAAGGAAGGTGCCCCGATGTAGCCGGTATCAGCTTCATGCTACACACGAACACAGATCGGGCAGCCACAAGTACATCGCGAGGCCAGCCAGAGCCATTGCACATTGCGCCAAGGCGGAAAGCAGAAAGGAGATCTGTGGTGATTAAGCGAATCAGGAAGCGGGATGGCAGCATTGAAGCGTTCCAGCCCGACAAGGTCACGTGCGCTATCTTCAAAGCTGCCTCGGCTTGCGGCGGCAACGACTTCGCCAGAGCGGAAAACCTTTGTAAGGAGGTCATTCGCCTCGCTGAGGAGCAGTTCGCGAATCGCATCCCCGAAGTTGAACAGATTCAGGACCTTGTGGAGAAAGTGCTTATCGAGAACGGCCACGCCCGCACGTCCAAGGCCTATATTCTGTATCGGGAAAAACGTGCGAGCGCCAGGAACCTCAACGCCCTTATCGGAGCCACGATCGATATGTTCTCGGATTACCTCGGGGACCGGGACTGGCGCGTCAAAGAAAACGCCAATGCTCAGAAGAGCATAAACGGGCTCAACAACTACGTACGCGAGTTCTTCACAAAGAACTACTGCCTTCACGAAATATACCCTGTCGAAGTCCGCGAGGCCCATGAGAACGGCTCCGCCCACATCCATGATCTCGGCTTCTTCGGACCGTACTGTACGGGGTGGGACCTTTGCCAATTACTGCTGGAAGGGTTCGGTGGCGCCCCCGGAAAAGTGGAAAGTCGGCCGGCCAAGCATTTGCGGTCGTTCTTGGGCCAAGTCATCAACTCAACCTTCACGACGCAGGGGGAGACCGCCGGGGCCCAGGCTTGGGGCAGTTTCGACACGTACTGTGCACCGTTTATCCGCTACGACGGAATGACCCATGACCAGGTCAAACAGGCGCTCCAGGAATTCGTCTTCAACCTGAACATCCCGACGCGCGTGGGGTTTCAGTGTCCATTCTCCAATCTGACGTTTGACATCACGGTACCGGCGACGTTGAAGAACACGCCCGCGATTATCGGGGGCGAGCTAATCAGCGCCACCTACGGCGAATTCCAGGCGGAGATGGACATGTTTAGCCGCGCGTTCTGTGACGTGATGATGGAGGGGGATGCGAAAGGACGTGTATTCACGTTCCCGATCCCCACGATCAACATCACCAAGGACTTTGACTGGGAGTTGCCGGCCGTCGAGGCGTTCATGGGGATCACGTGCAAGTACGGGATCCCCTACTTCGCGAATTATGTCAATTCGGACCTTTCCCCGGAAGAAGCCGTGTCCATGTGCTGCCGCCTGCGCCTGGACACGACTGAGTTGCGGCGTCGAGGTGGGGGCCTTTTCGGCAGCAACCCCCTCACCGGCTCCATCGGGGTGTTCACGATCAACCTCCCCCGCATTGGATATCTCTCCAAGACAGAGCACGAGTTCAAGGAGCGTCTGTGCCGGCTGGTCCGGATCGGTGTGGCCGCTCTGGAGATCAAGCGCAAGGTCATCGAGGTTCAGACCGAGGAAGGGCTCTATCCTTATTCGAGGAACTACCTGCGCGGCATAAAGCAGAAGGCTGGCCACTACTGGTCTAATCATTTCAGTACCATCGGCATCGTTGGTATGAACGAAGCCGTGCTGAACCTCCTCGAGAAGGATCTCGGCACGCCGGAAGGCCAGGGTTTCGCCCTGCGAATCCTGCGTTATCTGCGCGGTATCCTGGGCGATGTCCAGGGCGAGACGGGTCACCTCTACAACCTTGAAGCAACGCCGGCGGAAAGCACGGCCTATCGTCTCGCGCGGCTGGATAAGGCCAGGTACCCCGACATCAAGACTACCGGCAACGGCACGCCGTACTACACCAACTCAAGCCAGCTGCCAGTGGGGTATTCTGATGACGTGTTTGAGGTACTCGAGTTACAGGACGAACTGCAGTCTCTGTACACGGGTGGCACCGTGCTTCATCTCTACCTCGGCGAAAGCATCGAGGACACAGCTGTCGCCAAACGGCTCATCCAGAGAATCTTCACCAAGTACAAGCTGCCGTATCTGTCCATTACGCCCACCTTCAGCATTTGCGCGCGTCACGGCTACCTCAAGGGCGAGCACTTTTCCTGCCCTCGCTGCGGGGCCGAAACCGAGGTCTGGTCGCGCGTAACGGGATATCTCAGGCCGGTGGCGGACTACAACGAGGGGAAGAAACAAGAGTACGCGGACCGGGTTGCGTTTCGCGATCCTGAAAAACCTCAGACGGGCGGGATTGCGTTATGAAGATAGCAGCAATCCAGAGAACGTCCTTCGTTGACTACCCCGGCAAGATCGCAGCAGTCGTTTTCACGCCGGGCTGCAATCTCGACTGCTTCTATTGCCACAACCGCATGCTCCTGGGCAACGACGGAAATTACGCTGGGACAACACCGGTCTCTCAGGTGCTTGAGTATCTCCGCGAACGCCAAGGCCTCCTTGACGCGGTGGTCTTGAGCGGAGGGGAACCTACGCTCCAGCCGGGACTGGCCGATTTCATCCACGAAATACGGGAACTGGGCTACCGTGTCAAACTTGACACCAACGGCACACATCCCACGGTCCTGGCCCTGTTGCTTGACGCGGGCCTCGTGGACTATGTGGCTATGGACGTTAAGGCCCCACCCGAGAAGTACGACTCGATTTGCGGCGTCTCCGTGGACCACGATTCGATTGACAAGAGCATAGGTCTCGTACTTTCTGGCCCGGTCACCTACGAGTTTCGCACAACTGTTGTCCCACAACTCACCGAGCGAATCAAGCCATCTAAGATCTTACCGAGCGTAGTATCGTCTTGCCATTTGCGATCTTACCGTAGTGGGGAGGGTGGCTGGTGGCAGGAGAACGCGTTTTGAATGGGTTGAAGATGTATCAAAAGCGGTATCGGAAGGCAGATAGGGCCAAGCGGTCGCGTTTGCTGGATGAATTTTGCAGGCAAACGGGGTATCACCGTAAGTACGCGATTAGGCTGCTTGGGCAACCGGCGGATACGCCGGTGCCTGGGGCCGCACGGCGTCGGCGTGGGCCGACCTATTCGGCCGCCAGCGTACGCGTCTTGGCTACGATCTGGAAAGCGGCGGGCTATCCCTGGTCGACACGGCTCAAAGCCCTGCTGCCCCACTGGCTGCCGTGGGCGCGCGGCCACATCCGGGGGCTAACGCCCGAGGTGGAGCGCGCGTTGCTTCAGATGAGTCCGCGCCAAATGGACCGGCGCTTGCAGGATAAGAAGCGACAACTCAAAGGACGCATCTATGGCCGTACGAAACCGGGTTCGCTCTTGAAGCAGCACATCCCCATCAAGACGGACCACTGGGATGTCGAGGACCCTGGCTATTGCGAGATCGACTTGGTTTCGCACTCAGGCCCCCACGCCTCGGGCGAATTCGTCTATTCACTCAATGTGACCGACATCCATACCGGATGGTGCGAAACCCGTGCCATCATGGGCAAAGGCGAGACGGGCGTCGTCCGTGCGCTCGAGGATATCCGCCAAGCGCTGCCCTTTGCGCTCAAGGGCATCGACTCGGACAACGGCTCGGAATTCATCAACCATCACCTGCTTCGGTACTGCAAAAAGCACCGCATCCAGTTCACCCGGAGCCGCCCCTACAAGAAAGACGACAACGCCCACATCGAGCAAAAAAACTGGACCCATGTGCGCAAACTCGTGGGATGGGACCGCTACGATACCCCCGCCCAACTCGAGGCCATACAAGCCCTCTACACCGGGCCGTGGGGCGCCATGATGAACCTCTACCAACCCTGCGTGAAGCTCAAAGAAAAGCTGCGCATCGGCGCACGCATTACCCGGCGCTACGACCAAGCCCAAACACCCCTGGACCGCCTCATCGCCTTTCATGCCGGCAAACCGCTCCCCAAGGCCGTCCAGGCGCTACGCCGCCAACGCGCCGACACAGACCCCTTCCTGCTTTCCAAAGACGTGGATAAAACACTCGGCGCATTGCTCCGAATCGACACCCAAAAAGAGAAACCGAAAACCCCTGTACTAGAGAAGCAATCGCCCTCCCCGCGGGGAGGGCGATACAACCAAACCAAAGCCCAAGCCTCATCCTCGTGGTAAGAAAGTAAATGGCGTGACGATACCCCCTACGGTAAGATTAGCAAATGGCTTGACAGGCCGAGGCCGACATCCTCGCTATCGGGCGACGGATCAGTGGGGCCCGTCTGTACGTATTGCAGCAATACCGCCGGCCGGCGTCAGGCGTGCAGTCTTGTGACCCGAGACTGCAGGAAGGCCCGCATTCCCAGACCTGGTTGCGCGGAGTTCTACGAGAACTGAAAGACGTCGTTCAGCGCTGTGGCGCTCGCGGATTTTGGCCTGCTTCTCCGGACAGAACTGAAAGAAAAGGGCTGTCTCTACCGCAATAAGGATAGATGAGGAACGGCATTAGCCACAAATTAGCCACAAATGAAGAAAGGAAACAGTGTCATGACATGCAAGCTGGTTGTTGAGGAAGCCACTGAACTCGTATCCGAGGGTGAGTACCTGGCGAGGCCTATTAACATGTACGAGAAGATGGGGCCGCATGGGGCGATGATCCACATCGATTTCAGGTTGCTCCCAGAAGACGACTACGATGGCTGCGTGGTGTCAGGGATAGCGAGCAAAAAGCTCACCGAAAACACGAAGCTGGGTCGTTGGGCGGCTGCCATATTGGGCCGTATACCTGAGGTAGGCGAAGAAATCACCACAGATGACCTGCTTCACGAAGACTGTCGGGTAGTCATCAAGCACAAGAAGAACTCTAACGACATGGTCTTTGCCAATGTGGTTCAGGTGCTGCCTGTTGAGGAAGATTTGTAATCGCACGACCACCGGGCGAATTAACGCACAGAATAGCTGCATGACTTGAGCCATGAGGAACAGTGGTGTGGGACCAGGACTGGGACCGTCGCTATGGCAGTGGAAACTCAAACACTTCGATGCTTAGAGACTCCGGATTCGAATCTGGATGGGAACAAGCCCAAGGCAGAGGCAGAAGGGATCTATGAAGACTTGGCTTTGCTCCCACCAAGAACTTTGATAACAGAGGTGGGTTTGGCTCGTCTGTTGGGCAAGGGCTGCCGGGAGACAATCAAACGCGCGGTTGAGCGCGGCGAGTTGCCCCGGCCTGTTCGGTTCTTGGGAAAGAACACTTGGACCGTGGACGTCATCATCAGCCACATCGAAGACCAATTGGCGGCTGAGGCCCGCAAGTTCGCTCGGGCGAAGGGTTGACTTATGAGGCCACATAAAGCATACTGCCCTCATGGCAAGAACAAGGAAAGCTAGACCTTCGAAGCGCATAGGACGACCGCCGCTAGGTGCGGCGAAGAAGACGGAAATCGTCCGTGTTCGCATGACGAAGGCGGAACTCGATGCCCTTCAGAGAAAGGCAGAATCTGAGGGGCTCACTGTTCCGCAGCTCCTGATGAAACCTTGGCGAAAGGAGCCGTAGGCATGGCTGGCGTAAGGAAGCGAAAGAGCCGCAACGGGAAACCACGGCGGCACTTTGAGGGGTGGTACAGGGATTGGCGAGGTGACCGGAAGTTCTTCACCGGCACGCCGAGCAAGAAGGAAACCCTGGCCATGGCCAATAAGCTTGAGTAAGAGCATCGAAGGATGAAACTCGGTTACGCGCCTCCGCCCGTTCCTTCCGGGGAAGATCTCTCATTCCGCGAGGCTGTAGAGGAGTACCTTGCCTGGGGTAATACGCAGGGCGGCCGGGGCGGGCACCCCTGGGGAAAGGGCCACGCGCGGATGCGTAAGACGTATCTGGAGTTTTGGGAGGAGCAACTTGGCTTGAAAGAGCTCGCGGACCTCTCCGGTGTTCTTCCTCGTGTCGAGAAGGTGCTGAGGAAGCTGCACAGGAGCGGGAAGACTGGAAAGACACTCACCAATTACGCTGACGGCATTGCGGCCTTTTGCGATTGGTGTGTTAAACGGGGATACCTCGATTCCGATCCCCTCAGGATGCTCGCAGCATTCGATACTACCCCTCAGAGCACTCGTCGAGTGCTGACGTCTGAGGAACTTGAGGATATTCTCGAGAACTGTGAGCCTGACCGGCGACTGCTCTATGAGCTTGCCATCTGTACGGGGTTGCGTGCGGGAGAGTTGGCTGCGCTTCGGAAGTCGCATTTTGACGAAGGTCGCGGAGGGCTCCTCTTGGAGGCAGCGTGGACCAAGAACCGGAAACCAGGATTCCAGCCCCTGCCCAGATGGCTTGTGGCGAGGTTGAGTCACCACACTGAAAGGATGAGGCGCGATGATGCCCTCGTCTATGTCCCGTCTCACCCAGCCCGGGAACTCGACAAAGACCTGAAGTTGGCCGGCATTACGAAAACCACGCCGGAAGGAAAGGTAGACTTCCACTCCTTCAGGGCCGTCTATGTCACACTCGTTATTGAGGCGGGCGCGACGGTAAAAGAAGCCCAGTCGCTGGCGCGGCACTCAACGCCAGACTTGACGATGAACATCTACGCTCAAGTCCGCGATTCGCGTCTTTCCGATGTCGTCGAGACGGTCGGAGACCGTATCCATCCGGAGAAAACATGTGGCCATTTTGTGGCCCACCCCCATCAGCAGCCCAAAGGGCTCCCGCCTAAATCAAGCGACGCCAACAACTTAGTTCAGATGCAAGAATGGTGGAGGCGGCGGGAATCGAACCCGCGTCCGGAAGTGCGTCGGCACTGGCTTCTACGTGCGTAGCCCGTCTTTTGAGATTCGCCACCCGTGGAACGCGTCAGGCTCGCTTTCCGGGGCCGCTAGGTGGAGATCGTACTCGCGTCGGGGTGCTCCACCGTCACCTTGGGCGAGGCCCGCTGTCGTCGCTCTCATCCCCTAGCAGGCGGTCAAGGTGAGAACGTGCTGCCTGAGTTTAGGCGGCAAGTGCCATTTCGTTGTTGGCAATTGTGTTTGTTCCCGGTTTTTTACGAGGCCACCGGGGTCCTCGGCACGCAACCAATGCCTCTTTCACCCCCGTCGAGACCATGTCGCCCCCACGTGGGCCGGGTTTGAGGCGGTTTGCCTCGTTTCGTTTACTGTTGTAATTATGGCATGGAGGACTTGAAAAAGCAAAAGTGCCAGGACTTGCGAAAAGTCGATTTTCGGCGAGACCGGTACATGTTCCCGTAGGTTGCGGACCGTGGGGCTGGCAACGTGGCTGTGAGAAATCTCGATGAGATCCCTCACGGACCCTCGTCGAGGCGTGATGGTCCGTGCCCTTTCCCCGCATACGCGTGAAGGCCGAAGCCTGCCGCGCCAATGTTCGGGATGACATGGAGGGAAGGGAAGTGTTGTCTTGTCAAACGTTGGCGGGACGCAGGTCCGTAGCCGGGGCGGGCGTCGATAGGGTGGCCGTGGCCGTGAAGAGCTACCACCAGGTTTCGTGGGCGGTGTCTTCGGTGATGAAACCGTGGTACCGGCCGATCCAGTAGGCTTCGAGGTAGCCGATGCCGCCGATCTCTTCGCGTTGGGCGCCCTCGAATTGGGGGATGAGCGTGGTGTCCCGGAAGGTCTCGCCGCCGTCGTGGCTGACGTAAAGGCCGGCGGGGGTGCCGAGGTAGAGGTCGGTCGATGCGCGGGGCGCGGCGAGGGCTTCGGTCTGGAGGATGTCGAGGCCGGTGGTGCTGATACGCCAAGTGGCGCCCGCGTCTTCGGTGATGGCCAGGGCGGCGGGCATGAGTCCGTACCAGCGGTTCGGGTCGCGGGAGTCGACACGAATGTCGGTGATGGGGAACTTTTCCGCGAGCCCGAAGAGCTTGACGACTTCTTCCCGGGGCATGTCGGCACTGTCGAAGGCGTCGGAGTCCCACTTGATGAGCCTGTCGAGCCCCCGAACGACGGGTTGCCAGGTATCGCCGTTGTCGTCGCTCACGGAAAGGAGGAGGCGTTTCTCATGGCGAACCGTCATCTCCACGCCCCGGAAGAGCCGGCCCGGGGTGGTGGCGTCGGCGCGAAGCCAGCGCGGGGGCCCTTCCACCAGCTCGTATTCGCCGAAGCCGCGCATCCGTCGGGGCCGCCGGGCCATGGTCCAGTCGTCCTCGCTTTCGTTCCGCCGAGACAGGCCTTCCCGGGTCTGCATGTACAGGGTCGCACCGTCGGCGCCGGGAGCCACGGCATAGACCGCGCCGGGGGGGCCTTCATCCCGGCCGAGGGCACGCCAGCGGAGGCCCAGGTCCGCCTCGCCCAGGTCGCGGCTTTTCCAGACGCCGCCGGGGGTGACGGCGTAGAGGACGTAGGGGTCGGCGGGATGGGCCTTCAGCCGCAGGGCCTTGGCAGGAAGGACCTGCGCCCAACTTCTACCGCCGTCGGTGGTGCGGTAGATGCCGCCGTCAGTGGCGGCGAAAGCGAAGCGGGGCGACAGAGACGAAAAAAGGAAGTCGTTTACCCTGGGCAGGCCGGGCATGGCGTACCAGAGCTTGCCTTTGGTCAGGCTGTAGTAGGACACCCCGGCGGTGTCGGCGGCGAAGATGACGTAGGGGTCGTGGGGCGACACCTCCACCACGGAGACGATGCGCGCCAGCCAGCCGTCGAGGGCGAAGGGGCTGTTCTTCCACTCGTACTCGTTGTCGGAGCGGCGCTCGTACACGGGGAGGGGGCGTTTCGCTTCGAGCCGTCCGCTTTCCGTGGTGAACTCGATATCGGTGCGAATACTGTTCCGTTGGGGCTGAAAGATGCGGCAAGTGGGAAAGGTTTGCAGGTTCCACAGGGAGCCTTCCTTGTCGGCGAATTCTTCGCCCAGCACGGCACCGTAGATGTAGTTGTACCACGACATTTTTTCCGTCTTGTGGGCCTGCCAGGAATCCTTGACGCACTTTCGGTAAAAGCGCAGCAGGTCGGGATCGTCCTCGATAAGGTTAAGCAGGTAGAGGTCGCCCAGGAGGTGGTCCGTGTCGTCGTAGTTCTCTCGCGGCTCGCCCATGATGTTTTTCCGGGTACGTTCGGGGTCGCGGTAGCCCAGGCGATCCACCCATTCTTCATAGAGGGCCTTTACCTTCGGGTTGCCCGTGATGAGGCCGGCTATTTTCAGGCCGGTGGTGGCCATGAGGGAGCCGCCGGAGGGCTGGTCCACGCCCTCTAAGGCCCGCCATCCGCCGATGAGCACCGTACTTTCCCGCTTTCCATCGACGTGCATGACGCGCATCCCGTGTTCGAGGTGGGCCCAGTTGGACATGTCGGCCACGATGGCCCGGATGGCCTCTTTCTGGGCTTCGTCGGCGGCGAGGAAATAGTACATGCCCAGGCCGCGAAAGACCTGGTCGTAGTTGTGGTGGCTGGGTCCGCCGCGATAGCGCAGGTGCTTGAATTCCCCCGCCCCCTGTTTCCAGAGGTCGCTGGTGCCGGCGCCGGCTCGCTCCTCGTAGGAAATGCCGTGGCCCAGGGCGATACCGCGCGCCAGGTAGCCGGGCTGCCCGCTCACCAGGGTCAGGATGCGCAGGCCGCCGATGATCTCGTTGGCCCGTTCATAAGCCGCCTTGTACTCCGGGGAATCCTCGCCCCGTTCCCGGCGCAAAAAAGCAACATGGAACGCCTCGGCGGTCAGCAGGCAGCCGGTCCACGAACTGGTGTGGGCCACGTTCGAGGGGCCGGTCGTGCCCTGGTCGACGGTCCAGCCCTCGGGCAAGGTCCCGGTTTCGGTGAGGACCTGCCAGTCATCCGGCTCGGGCTTGGTGAAGTACGCGGGCGGCACGAGGCGAACGCTGGACGGGTAGGTACCCAGGATATTGTGGCGCTCGGCGGTCGTTTTCTCGAAGAGCATGGCCTTGTCGTGGAGCGTCTTCTTCCAGCTTCCCCGGTCGCGCTGGGCCGAGGCGGAGCGTGGAACGGAAAGACAGGTCAGCACCAGGCAAACGAGAAGAAGGCACTTGAAACTCATGGTGATAATCCTTGGGTGTGATTCCTCAAGGGGCATTGTCGGTGGTACCGAACATTTTCACGGAACCTCCGCTCCCCTTCCGGCGATGATGAACCCGGTGGCGGACATTATAGCGATTTGTCACGGGAAGTAAAGCGGAGGGGGGGAGGACGAACACGGATAAACATGGACAGGCGACAATCGATTCTTCACTCGTTCGTGTAAGTCCGTATTCGTGCCTCGGGCCTTCCCCCCCTGCATCCACTTTCCCGCCGATGGTATAGTACCCCGAAAACAGGAGGACAGGAATGGACGGCAAAGGCCGGGTTATGGCGCTGGATATCGGGGACGTGCGGACGGGGGTCGCGGTGAGCGATCCCCTGCGGATCATTGCCTCGCCCCACTCGGTAATCCATGAAAGGTCGCTTGACGCCACCATCGAGGCGATTCGGTCGCTGGCCGCTGAATTACGGCCCGCGGTGGTGGTGGCGGGCATCCCGCTCAACCGGGAAGGGCGGCGCGGTCCGCAGGCGGAGAAGACCCTGATGGTGGTGGAGCGGCTCCGGGCGGCCCTGGATGTGGAAGTGGTCACCCAGGACGAGCGATTCACCACGGTCTCGGCGCAGAAAACGCTGATTGCGGCCAAGATGCGCCGAAAAAAGCGAAAACAGGTGGTGGATAAGATCGCGGCGACCCACATTCTGGAGTCCTGGCTTCAGCGGCAGGCTTCGGGGCGAACGCATGACTGAAACCGCCGTGTCAGCAAGAAAAGGCCGCCCCGTGTTCTGGCGTGTCATGATCTTTCTCTTCGCCATGGTCTGGGTCGGCATTGTACTGGCCCTGGTGGCGGCGGGGCTGGTGCTGTTCATCGCCTATGACCACGTGACGCAACCCGGCGAGCCGGGCGCGACCGTGGTGGTGGTGGTGCCCGAGGGCGCCACGGGGCAGGATGTCGGTGGGATTCTCGTCGAGGCCGGGCTGGTGGAGTATGTGGGGCTCTTCCGCCTGGCCCTGAAACTGGATCCTTCAGACAAACCCATCCAGGCGGGTGAATACGGGCTGAACCGGGGTCTTTCCGCCATGCAGTTGCTCGCTCTTCTTCATGAAGGCCCCTCGCGCCACCTCAACAGCAACCGGGTGCGCGTGACCATTCCCGAGGGGCTTTCCATCGCCCAAGCCGCCGAATTGTTCGACCGGCCCGCAGCGTTCGTCGCCGCGGCGTCGGACGCGAAACTTATCGCGAGCCTGGGTATCAAGGCCGACAGCCTGGAAGGCTTCCTGATGCCGGACACCTATTTCTTCGACGATGACCCCACGGAGGAAGAGGTGGTTCAACGCATGGTGGCGCAATTTGAAAAAACGTATGCCCATCTGCTGCAAACCATTCCCGGGGCGGATCAATTCGACAAGATGCAAATAGTCACGGTCGCTTCCCTGGTGGAAGAGGAGGCCCGGGTGGACGAGGAGCGCCCGTCCGTAGCCGCCGTTATCTATAACCGCCTCGACCGGGGCATGCGGCTGCAAATGGACTCGACCCTGCAATACGCCCTGGGGAAATACGGACAACGACTACTTGCCGTGGATAAGGAGGTCGATTCTCCTTACAACACCTACAAACACGGGGGACTGCCGCCGGGGCCCATATCGAGTCCGGGGGTGGCGAGTCTCCGGGCCGCGCTCCAACCCGCGAAGGCACCCTACCTCTACTTCGTGTCGAACGCGGACGGCAAGACGCACACCTTCAGCCGTACCAGCGCCGAACACGAGCGGGCCGTTGCCCGGTACCGCCGGGACATTGCAAAACAACGCCGGGCGCTACGCGCGGGGAATGGTGACTGAGGATTTCCGGGCCGGTTGTTAATCAATAGTTCCGTACCCGTGAAGTTCTGTACAAATGGCCAGGAGAAGGTGTTTGCCCCTCCCGTCATTCCCCGCCTTCGGGTGTATCGATGAGGTGAACGGGGATCCAGCGGCGAACCGAGTTTACCAGGTAAATGGCGTCGGCCCGCAAAAGGTCTTCGGGCGAAAGTCTGCCTTCCACGATCTCGCCCTGTTCAAGGAGATACCGGCGGAAAGTACCCGCCAACAGCCCCGATTCCACGGGCGGGGTGTAGCGCTTTCCCCCTATTTCGGCCACCACGTTTGCCAGGCAACTCTCCGTCACGTCCCCCTCCTCATTCCACAGGAGGACGTCGTCGCAATCTGGACGGGAGGCCAGGGCCCGGACATAGGTTTCACGGTGCGTGGTCTTGTGGTACAGAAAAACGTCGCGCCTGTCCACGGGGTCCCGGGCAAAGCCTACGCACCAGGACACCGTTGGCGCGGCGGGCGCCGCGGTGATTTGCCACCGGCCCTCGCGGTCAAGGGTTAGCCGGACTTTGTGTGCTCCCTGGCCCAAAGAGCCGGCGAATTCAAGCAGGCTGCCGCGCACCTTGTCGAGGTTTAACGGGATGCCGAAATAATCGGCGCTGCCGGCCAGGCGCTGCAAGTGCTCCTCGAAAAGGAAATACTCCTCTTCGTAGCGCAGCGATTCCAAAAGTTCAAACTTGGGCCGGGAAAAGGACAACAGCGCCGCCTTGTCCAGGCACTCACGAAACTCACTGCCCGCCTCGGAGCCGTGGGTGATGCCGCTGCCGATGTGGTAGGTGGCGACGTGTTTTTCGCCATCCACCAGGGCGGTACGGATGGCGATATTGAATTCGGCGCGCCGCTCCGGTCCGGCGAAGCCGACGGCACCGCAGTACACGCCCCGGGGATCGGGCTCCAGGCGGTGAATGATCTTCATAGTCTCCACCTTGGGCGCGCCCGTCACCGAAGCCGGCGGGAAAAGAGCACCGAAGATCTCCGCCAGTCCGGCGTTTGTCCTGGCCCGCACCGTGGAGGTCATTTGCCACACCGTTTCGTAGCGCTCGGTCTCAAAGAGTACGGGCGTGATCACGCTGCCGCTTTCGGCGATGCGCCCCAGGTCGTTGCGCACCATGTCCACGATCATGATGTTCTCGGCCCGTTCCTTCTCCGAGGCCACCAGCGCGTCGCGGTGGGCCACGTCACGGGCAGGCCATAAGCCGCGGGGCCGCGTGCCCTTCATGGGACGGCACACCAGTTCGTCGCCGTCCATGGAGAAGAACAACTCGGGCGACGCGGAGAGGATCTTGAAACGGCCCGTGTCCACATAAGCGGCGTGTTCCGTCCCCTGCGCGGCGCAGAGTTGCCGGAACCAGGCGGTCAGGTCATCCGGCGCGCGCCCCGTCAGGGGAAAGGTGTAATTCACCTGGTAGGTGTCGCCCGCCACGATGTGTTCGTGGATACGGGCAATGGCCCGGTGGTACTGGGCCTCGTCCAACCCCGGCTTCCAGGGGCCGCTTTGGATCGTCCCCGTGGCCGTTTGGGACATGGGATGAACCCGCGGCCCATCGTATACACCGAACCAGGCCAGGGGAAGAGCGCCGGGGGGATGGGCATGGAAAGCAGGGTCGAAGGCCGGCGCGGCCTCGAAGGCCACGTAACCCGCGATCCAGCGTCCGCTATCCAGGGCCGCCTCGGCTTCGCGCAGCACCGGCAACACTTCGGGCACGGACATGGCCCGCAGCACCTCGCGGGGCGCGTAGAAATGATAGGCCGTGCCGCCACGCGGGAAAAGCGCGTCGCCCGAGCCGCTCATGGCCGTTTTGCCTCCTCTTGCCCCGTGGTTCACACGCCAAACAGGCGGACCGCGTTCGCCGTGGTTTGTTCGGCGAAGTCCGCGAAGGGCACGCCCTTCACGTCCGCCAGAACGCGGGCCGTGTGTTCGACAAAGGCTGGTTCACACCGTTTTCCCCGCCTCGCCTGGGGGGCCAGGTAGGGCGCGTCCGTTTCCACCAAGAGACGATCCATGGGCACCGCCAGGGCCGCGTCGCGCAGGGATTGCGCTTTGGGAAACGTGGCGTTCCCCGCGAAGGAAACATACCAACCGAGTTTTACGCAACGCTCGGCAAAAGCGGCGTCGGATCCGAAACAGTGCATCACGCCACCGGGAACGCGGCCCGCGTAGGCTTCAAGAATGTCGCCCATGTCTTTGTCCGCCTCGCGACTGTGAATCACGACGGGAAGATCCACCTCGCAAGCCAGGTCAAGCTGACGACGGAAGGCCCGTTGCTGGTCGGCACGGGGGGAAAACTCATGGTAGTAGTCCAGGCCCATTTCGCCGAGGGCGACCACGCCGGGGCGTGTCGCCATCTCGCGCAGGCGACCCAGTTTTCCGCCGTCAACGTCCTTGGCGTGATAGGGATGGTAGCCCACCGCGGCATGGACCCCGGGACGCACCAGGGCCAGGGCGGCTTCGTTGAAAGGCGTGTCTTCACCCACCACCACGATCCACGCGAGCGTTTCCAGGGACCGGGCAATGACGTCTTCGCGGTCGGTGTCGAACTTCTCATCCTGAATGTGGCAGTGGGTATCCACCAATCGCATCAGGACTGACCCCCGCCACCCTTGCCCCCGCGCGCTTTGCGGCGGCGTCTGCGGCGCCCCGTCCGCTTTTTCCCGTCGTCCCCGGCAGGCTTGGGCTTTCCCGGCGCAGGCTCGGGGGGGGCATCGGTCTCGACCGCCGCGTCAACCGTCACGGGCTTTGCCTTGACTTCGACGGCTTCCGGCGGCTTGGGCTTCTCCCGTCGTTCCGGGGGCATCCCGGAGGTTACGCCGGAAGATTTGGACGCGTCGCCCGTCTCCTCCGCCCTGGCCTGTTTCGCGCGCCGTTTCATGGTCTCGTACTGGTCGTTCTCATAACTGAGACAACACAACAGCCGGCCACATTGCCCGCTGATTTTCGAGGGGTTAAGGGACAGGTTCTGGCGCTTCGCCATGCGCATGGAAATGGGCCGGAACTCTTCGAGCCAACTGCTGCAACATAATTCGCGCCCACAGGTTCCGATGCCGCCCACCATCTTTGCTTCATCGCGCACCTGGATGTGGCGCAGTTCGATGCGCGTGCGCAAATCGTGAGCCAGGTCTCGCACCAATTCACGGAAATCCACCCGCTCCTCGGCCGTGAAATAGAATACGATCTTCTTCTTGTCGAAGGTGTACTCCACGTCCACCAGCTTCATGTCCATGGCGTGCCGCCGGATCTTCTCCTGGCAGATTTTCCGGGCCTTTCGCTCCTCCTCCGCCAGCATGTCAAAGGTTTTGAAGTCGTCCTCATTGGCAAGCCGGACCACTGTATCGGTGAAACGTCGTTCCCTTTCGTGCGGACACGGTTCGGGCGGCAGAATACACAGGCCCCATTCCAGGCCCCGGTCGCTTCTCACCACGCACGTATCACCACGGTCGAGATGGATATTGCTGCACAGCATGGTCAGCACACGGCGCGGCTTCCTCAGCCGTACCTTTACAACTTGCATGGAATATGAACTCCCGTATGGGTCATGGGGAAAATACGAAAGCCGGCACGGCGGGTTACGCTTCAAACAACTTATCCAACAGGCCTTCACGGAACGCCGTGGGCACCACGGCACGCACGCACTCTTGCAGGGTGGGCCTTGGCCCACCATAAAGCCCCGCCCAAGGGTTGTCCGTCACGGCGTCAATGTTCAGCCTTGGTGGACCAGGGCCCACCCTGCCTCGTGGCAGTCGGGTCCCTGTGGGCGGAGTCAATTGTACTCAAGTGGAAAGGGCAAAGAAAAGGTCGCGAAGAACGCGGTCCCTGTTGATGTTGCGTTCAATATAGCGCCAGGCTTTGTCAATGGCCGTGAGTTTCGGCCAGGGGTCGCCACCAGCCCCCAAGTGCTCCAGTTGGTCCCGGTTGAGAACACGGCTGTCGTCTCCCGTGGCGGCGTGGACGCCCGCGTCGCGGTACCACGTCTGAAAAAGGTACAAATACTCCATTATCTCCCCCCGTATAAGCCCTGCGACGAGTGCCTCTTGCTGCTCTTCCAGTTCCTCACGGTCTTCACGGGTGCCGTCGTCTACGTTTCGGCCGCTGAAATCGGCCTTCACCGCCGCCTTGATGGCCTCCTGTTGCACCCGCAAATGCGCCGCGAACTCTGCGCTCAGCAGCATGGGATCCTCTCCGGCGCCCAGGCGGCGGGCCATGTCCATCACCACGTCCCGCTTCTCGGAATCCACCAGGTCGAGAGCACGGGACATCTGGCCCTGGGAAACCGAGGCGATGGCCTCGGCCGTGGCGGGAGCCATGTCCCGCTCACGTGTAAGCAACTCCACCACCGTCTCTGGACGCAACGCGCCGAAGCGCAACTGTTGGCAGCGGGATCGAATCGTGGGTAACAAGGCACGGGGATGCTCGGTGATCAGGATGAAGAGGGTCGCGCTGGGCGGTTCTTCCAGGGTTTTCAGGAGATGGTTTTGCGCATCCACGCGAATACGTTCCGCGTCCTGGATGATAAAGACGCGCCGTTCACCCTCGAAAGGCCGGTAGGCGGACAGGTCGTTGATGAAATCGATGTCGTCCTTCTTGATTTCACGCGTCCGGCCACTCGGCACGATCACCTTTACATCGGGATGATTCCCGTGGGTCGTCTTGCGGCAGGAGAGGCATTCGTCGCAGGCATCGCCCGGCAATGCCCCGGTGCAATTGACAGCCTTGGCCATCTCGGTGGCCGCCAGGCGCTTGCCCACGCCCGCGGGACCGTGGAGAAGCAGGCCATTGGGGACGCGGCCACGGGTGATGATGTTGCGCAGCAGCCGCAGGGCCACCTCCTGGTCTCGCACCCGCGCGAAGCTCATGGGGCGGCTCCCGTGCTGCGCGCCTGGAGGTATTCGTCCAGGCGAAGCTGAATATGGCGCGCCACGTCTTCAATGGATCGCGCCGCGTTGACAATAGTGACGCGATCCGGTTCCATTTTCGCGATGCGCAGGAAACCCTGGCGCACACGCTCGTGGAACTCAAGGGATTCCTGCTCCATCCGGTCGAAACGCCCCCGCTCCCGCGCCCGGTCCAGTCCTTCTTCGGGGGCCATGTCGAGCACGAAAGTCAGGTGAGGCCAGACGCCATTGGTGGCGATGCGATGCAGGCGGTCCAGCGCCTCGTAATCGAGGCCCCTCGCCGTGCCCTGGTAGGCGGTGGTGGAATCGGCGAAACGGTCGCAGAGTACGATCTTCCCCTGTTCCAGGGCCGGGCGGATAAGTTCCGCCACATGTTGCGCCCGGGCCGCCTCGTAGAGCAATAACTCCGCCGCGGGGGCCATGGCCCCGTGTGCGGGGTCGAGCAGGACATCGCGGATGGTTTCGGCAATGGGTGTTCCGCCCGGTTCCCGCGTGAGCACGACGGTGCAGCCCCGTGCCTCCAGGTGTTGGCGGAGAAGCTGCATCTGCGTGGTTTTCCCGCTGCCCTCGACCCCTTCAAAGGTTATAAACAACCCCATCATTCATCCCCCTCCCTGGCCAGGGCTTTGCACCGCGCGGCACCGCCCTCGGCGAAAAAACGTTCCAGCTTTCCGCCGTCCCCGTCGCGCAGGGCCGCCATGAAATCGTCGTTGAGCAATGCCATGAATTCGCCCAGCCCCGCGAGAATGGCCTCCCGGTTGGTCAGGCAGATATCGCGCCAGATCTCGGGCCGTCCGCCCGCGATACGCGTCGTGTCCCGAAAGCCGTTTCCCACGAGTTTCCGAATGTCACCCCGCCGGCCCGCCAGCGTGGCGACAGCCGAGGCCACGACATGGGGAATGTGGCTGGTGCAGGCGAGCATGGCGTCGTGGGCACGGGGTTCCACATCGACCACTTCCGCGCCCACGGCCGTCCAAAGGGCGACAACGGCCTTCCGCGCCGCGGAGTCGAGATCCGTTCCCTGTTCCACCAGGCAGACGGCACCCTCGTAGAGATCCGGTCGGCCATGGGCCGCGCCGAACTTTTCCGACCCGGCCATGGGGTGACTGCCCACGAAACGGCGCGGCCGGGGCCAGGTCGCGCCGGCATGTTCGCAGATGGCCGCCTTGGTGCTGGCCACGTCCGTCACCATGGCTTCAGGACAGGTGGCGAGGAGGATGTCAAGCCGTGACGTTACGAGCGAGGCGGGCGTGGCAATCACCACGAGCGAGGCGTCCCGCGCACCCTCGGCCACGTCCAGGGAGGCCGTGTCAATGGCGTCCCGTTCAAGCGCCACGTCCAGGGAACTCTGGCGGTGGCCCACGCCCGTGATGTGGCCGGCCAGGTGACGCCGCTTCAGGGCCAGCCCGAGGGAAGCCCCCAAGAGGCCGACCCCAACGATGCAGACACGTTCAAACGGCGGGTTCATGGCTATCCCCGAGCGACGGCTTTGGCCTCGGCGACCGTGAAACGGCCCAAGTATAACGCCCGGCCAATGATAATCTCATCTACGCCGTCCGCCGCATAGGGTCGTGCCCGGGCGATATCGTCCAGGGCGGAGATACCGCCCGAAATGGTCACCGGTATATTCACGGCCCGCGCCACCGACGCGGTAGCCTCGTAGTTGGGCCCTTTCATGAGCCCATCGCTGAGAATATCAGTGTAGATGATGCGTGCCGCCCCCGCGTCTTCCACCTGGCGGGCGAAATCAACGGCATTGGTCTCGGTGTCTTCCAACCAGCCGCCAAGGGAAACCTTCCCGTCCCGTGCGTCGATGCCCACGACGATCCTGCCCGGGTGGGCCGTGCAGACCTCGCGCAGGAACGCCGGGTCACGGTGGGCCGCGGTGCCCAGGATTACCCGTTCGGCACCCGCGCCGAGGACCGCTTCCACGGTTTCCCGGTTGCGAATGCCGCCGCCCACCTCATAGGGGATGGCGGCTTCGTGCAGGGCGCGCAGGTGTTCTTCGATACAACAGCGACCCGCCTTGGCGCCATCGAGATCAACGATGTGGATAAGGCCCTCGCCGAGGGCATCCCACCACAACCGCGCCTGCGCCACGGGCGTCTCGGAAAAGACGGTTTCCCGGTCATAGTCGCCCTGGACAAGATTCACGCACAAACCGCCGCGTATATCGACCGCAGGGACGATCCGCATCGCGTTCAGGCGCTTTCGAGCGTGGCCCGTGCCTGCTCGACGAGCTTGGTGAAGGCGGCCGCGTCGTTCACGGCGAGTTCGGCCAGGATTTTGCGGTCAAGCTCAATACTGGCCCGCTTGAGACCGTTCATGAAACGGCTGTAGGTCATGCCATTGGCCCGGGCGCCGGCGTTGATGCGGGCGATCCACAGCTTGCGGAAATCCCGCTTGCGGGCCTTGCGGTCGCGATAGGCATACTGCCCCGCGTGATCGACCGCCTGCTTGGCGGTTTTCACCAGGCGATGGCGGCTTCCCCGGTATCCCGAGGCGAGCTTGAGGATTTTCTTACGGCGACGACGCGAGGCCGGTCTTCCGGTGGATCTTGGCATGGCTCAATCTCCTTCTTCATTCCGCCGGCGGGGCGGTCCAGGCCAACTGGCCGAAGGCTTTGGGTCGAGAACGACGGTTCAGGAATAGGGCAACATCTTCTTTACCCGCGACATCTCGGTAGAATCGAGCATGCCCGCCGTGCGCATGGCCCGGCGTCGCTTGGCGGATTTAACGGTCTTCAAGTGGCGGCCAAAGGCCTTGCCACGCTTGAACCCGCCGTTCTTCGTTGCTTTGAAACGCTTGGCGGCGGCACGGTTCGTCTTCAATTTGGGCATGGTTATCCCTCCGTACGATTGGGACACGACCTCCGCGGAGCGGGGCGAATCCGGGTTCAAACACCCACGATACCCCATTCCGGCGAGGGCCCGGGGGGCGGCGCGTTGTTCCGGGGCATGGGCCGACGGACGCTATTTCGCGGGCTGCAGGACCAGGCTCATGTTACGACCTTCCAGCCTGGATCTTTCGGGGTTATACTCACCCGTGCAGAGGTCGGCTGTCTCCTCGACCACCTTGCGCAGGATATCTCGTCCAAATTCCGGGTGGGCCATCTCGCGGCCGCGGAACATAATGGTGACCTTCACCTTGCTCCCTTCCCCGAGAAACTGGCGCACGTGATTGGTCTTGTAATCAAAATCGTGCTTGTCAATCTTGGGACGGTACTTGATCTCTTTCACCGAGACCGTGTGCTGATGTTTTCTCGACTCGCGCTGACGGCGCTTCTGCTCATACTTGTACTTGCCGTAATCCATGATACGGCAAACGGGCGGATCCGCCTTCGGCGCGACTTCGACCAAGTCAAGGTCGCGGCTGTCGGCAATCTTCACCGCTTCACGCGGATCCATGATGCCAAGCTGATTGCTGTTTTCATCCACAACGCGCACTTGGCGGGCGCGAATCTGGTGGTTCGTCCGAGTCCGGTCTTCTTCCTTCCGGACCGGTCTGCTGAAGGACCTGGCGATGAGAGATACCTCCCCGGGGCCCCACGCCCCTTCACTATGTCAACACCAACGCTCGGCACGGCCAACCTCGACCGGACCCAGCAACAAAAAAACGGCAAAGGAAGCCAGTCCTCCGCCGTGAATACACAGCACCCCGTGCGGGGCCATGCTCTACGTCGTAACCAAGCTGGCAAGCCACGGCCGCCGCAAGGTGAGGAACCGGCGTTCCTACTTGGTCATGCCGTACCCGAAGGCACGTCACAACACGGCGAAGTTTACCACAAACCCGTGCTCCGGTCAAGCCTGCGTCAAGCCCTCAAGACCCGGGCCCGGCAAGTGGACGGCAAGGCATCTGCGAAATCGAGTTCTCCTTATGTTCATCCCCGGCCGCCTGCCAGTGAAGTTCTCACAAGGGGCCGCGAAAATGTGTTTACCCCTCCCTTCCGCCATCCCCGCGAAGGAGGCACCCCATGAAAAAGGGCCAAGCCCTGCCCGTCAACGCATGGATTCCCGCAAAAGACGTTTCACTTCCCCAAGGCTTTGTTGTGGTGCTCTTCAAGCAGCGCGTTCAAACGGGCGGCCAGATCTTCGTGTTCAGGGGCGAGGTTACGCATTTCGTGGGGGTCGTCCGCCAGATTGAAGAGGGTGATTTCGCCGGTTGTGCGGTCCACGATGAGCTTGTGGTCATCCAGCAGGATCGCCTCCACGTGGACCTTTTCCCCGAACCGCGCCTGCGTGAAAACCGCCCGTGATTCATCGGGCCGGGGCCGGGCAAGGTCGCTGCCAGACCACCGTGGATTGGATTCCAGGCCCAGTCGCGGGGCCAGCGTGGGGAGAACGTCTTCCAGTGTCACGGGACTGGTAATGGTGCGGGGCGGCTCCCCGGGAATGCGAAGCAGCAGGGGAACGCGGATACGGCCCTGGCGCAACCGGGCAAAGGCGCTCCGGGAGTCCGTAACCGGTTGCCCGCCCCCCGTCGCCGTAACGACCACAATCGTTTCGCCCTGAAATGAGTCCGCCTGCTCCAACAATGCGCCAAGGTGTGCGTCGAGCCGGGGCAGGCTCTCGGGGATGGCCGGCGCTCCATCCTCCCCAGGGGAAGAAATCGCGCCGCAGTGAACGTAGAGGAAGAAGGGTGCTTGGGGGATGTGCTCAGGATCCTCGCCCCGGAGAATATTCAAGGCGGTCTCCGGTGCGGGCGCGTATATAACCTTGGATGCGAATGGCCGAGGGCCGGGAATCGTGTAGAAGGATTGCCGGCGGAACAGGTCGCGTGATCCAATCACCGCCATCTGCCAGTAGCCTTTGCCACCGGTTTTCAGTGCATCGCCCAGGGCACCCGGGAACACGGGGGGCAAAGAGCCGGTCCCGGAATCCGCCACCACGCCATGGCTTTCCGGCGACAGGCCCGTCATGAGGGAGAAGGCCGCCGCGCTCACCGATGTGGACGGGGTGATGGCATTGACGCAGTTCCAGGCGGTCTCACTGAACGCCTTGAGGCGGGGCATAACGGGTTGGTTGTTTTCTTCCGCGGCAAGGGCGTCCGCCGAGAGGCCGTCCACGACAATCATCAGCAGATTCGGGGACGCCCTTTCCCCGGCGGGCCCGGCGGACACGGGGGCGGCGCCATAGCCCAGGGCTTGCAGACGCTCCGCCATCTCCTCGTCCAGTTCGGAGGCCTCCATCTGCGGAACGGAGCCGCGCAGTTTCAGATTCACTTCGCGGTGTGTCTCCAGGGCGCGGGACATCTCCCGGACCCGCCCGGGCTGCCGGCCGGCGAGGTCGTTCCGTTCCCCGGGGTCGTCCGCCAGTTGGAAGAGCATGGTTCGCCCCCGGGCATGGTCCAGGATAAGCTTGTAGCCCTCCCGGATGAGGGCCTCCGCGTTGACCCCCTCCTCGGGGTACGAACCCCGCGTGTCGGAAAAGATGTCGCCCCCCGCCGCGCTCAGCCACGACGTGCCCTGCCAATGCGAACGAGGAGGCAATGCCAGGTAATCGGCGATGGTGGGCAACAGTCCCACGAGATTCACCGGTTTGTCCACGCGCGCCGGCGCAATGCCGGGGCCGAAGACCCAAAGCGGCACATGGACCAATTCCTGGTACATGGTCGTACCGTGGCCGACACCGCCCCGTTCCCAGAACTCTTCGCCGTGATCGGCGGAAATGATGAAGAGCGTGTTGGGATCCTCCTCGCGCAGCTTCGTAACGAGCCGTCGAACCTGGTCATCGAGGTATCGAATCTCCCCATCGTAGAGCATCTTCACGGCTTCGACACCGTTCGCCGAAAGCTGAGGCAGCGCATGGTGCTCTTTCCGTCCCAACGCGACGTCCAATTGGTCGAAAAAGAAGGCCATGAAGTTCTCGGGGTCCAGCAGTTCCCGGTCCGTATCCGTAAGGTCGGGAAGAGGGCCGAAGAACTCGCGGTATTCGGGCGGCGGATCATAGACGGCATGGGGTTCCATGAAGTGGGCGTAGAGGTGGAAAGGGCCTTGGGTATTCGCAACGCCCTCAAGTGCCCGGTCCACCACCCAATCGGCGGACCAACCGTTTTGAAAGGTATAGCGGTCTTCATCAAAACCCTGGGCAAAGCCCAGGGGCCGCACCAGGTTGGCATTGGTTTGAACCCCCACGTTGTCATAGCCGTGGGCGGCGAGGTATTCGGCCAGGGTTTCAAAAGACGACGACAGCACGTCACTGGTGGGCTTCTCGGGCGTCTCGAAGCGGGCGCTGTAATACACGCCGTGGGCATCCATGTAGCGCGAGGTGAACATGGACGCCATGGTGGGCTTGGTCCAACTGCTCGGGGAATAGGCCTGCGTAAAAAAGCGGCCCTCATCGGCCATGGCCGACAAGAAGGGGGCCACGGGCTTTCCGTTGCGTTCCGCGCCGATGCGGTCGTAGCGCAGCGCGTCCAACAGCAGGAAAACCACGTTCGGCTTCTTCGGCGCGCGGTCGATGGAGAGAAAATACGCAGTGGCCAGCAGGCCGAAAGCGGCCAGCAGAAGTATTGCCAGAACCAGGAAACGTGACTTCACCTTG
The DNA here is from genome assembly GCA_024278275.1 of Candidatus Hydrogenedentota bacterium. Classification (GTDB taxonomy): domain Bacteria; phylum Hydrogenedentota; class Hydrogenedentia; order Hydrogenedentales; family JAJRTN01; genus JAJRTN01. Next base: position 38,336 of record JAJRTN010000114.1, on the reverse strand, counting down.
ACCTCGCGCCGGGATGGGCATAGGGTAAACGGTTTTTCGTCATGGTAGTTGCCTACGGAGGATGGTACCGTAAGCGAGCGGCACGGGTCATCTTCGCGATGGCACACCAAGGGACTGACGCGAGCACAACGGGTTATAAAAGGCCCCTTCCATGGGAAGTTGTTTCGTCGTCAAGGTTTCAGGCTTTTTTTATGTGGCACAGCCGCCCCCGGCTGTGGGCCGTACTCGGCCCGAACCGGGGGCCGTGGAGCCCGAAAGGGCTCCATTTAATAAGGGATTCACCAGGAATGCTTCACACCAGACCAAGACGGTATTCTACTCCCGGTGAAATGGGGTCTATCGGCCCACAGCCGAGGGCGGCTGTGCCACATTTACGCTCAAAATAAACCAAACTCAATTGCTAAGCGACTAATCCGGCGTAGCCGGAACCAGGAATCGTCTCCACGGAAAACCGTGGTTCCGAAAAAGTAGAAGAGGCTTCCAGCCTCTTCAAAAGCGGCTGGAAGCCGCTTCTACGTTTTCCCGCGGATTGATGAGAACAGAAGGATTCAAAACGTCATTCCGCCGGACTCAGCGCCCGGAAAGCCTCGCCACAGGCCTTGTAGTTTTCTTCGCTTTGGCCCATGCAGGCGTATTCCTCCACATAGCCGACGAAACCACCTTCGGGTGTTCCGAGCGCCCGGTAAAGCCGGCGTGCCTCGGCGTGGATCTCTTTGGGGGTACCTTTGATGCCCACTGTCTGGTAACTGATGGGAATAAGGAAACATTGTCTTCCCCGAAGTTTTTCTCCCGCTCCTTCGATGTCCACGGCATTGGGCTGGGAGATGTTCATCACGTCCACGCCGACCTCGTGAAAGTCGCCCAGGATGGCTTCAATGTTGCCGCAGGAATGAAACCAGATGTGCAGGCCCAGTTCGTGGGCCCGGGCGAACTGGGCTCGATATCGTTCTTTGAAAACAGCGCGCCATTGCTGCGGGCTGATGATGAGACCGTCCTGGGTTCCCCAGTCATCGGAGAAATGGACGCCGTGGAGGCCCGCATGGGCGGCCAACTCGATGAGCCGGGTTTCGTGGTCGAAAATGCGGTCGAGGAGCAGGTTGCATTCCGGGGGTCGCAGCGCGAGATCGAGCATGGTGGTTTCAAAGCCGCGCAGGAAGGTGTACAGGGTGAAGCCGGATAATCCGAGCGCGCCAAGCAGGTAGCGTTCTCCGGCGCGTGCCTTGAATTCGTCGACCCCCGCAAGCCGCTCTTCCCGGCGCAGGGTTGGCCAGTTGTAGTCGCGCAGCATGCTCCAGTCCCCAATCACGGGATCCCCGGCCTGTCCCATGGTGCCGTCATCCAGACGCACGAAACGGTAGCCCCACTCGTTTCGGTCGCCGTCGCCATACCACAGGCCATACAGGAGGATGTCACCGGCCCAATGATCCCGGTTGAAGAAACCGACGGGCACCCTTTCGGGATGATTGAAGTTTATGGCGTCGCGCACAACCTGTTCGCTGCTGTCCATGTTTTCCCCGCTCCTTGCGTGCAGTTTTTCAGGATACTTTCGCGGAATAAAACCCCGATGTTATCACCGTACAGCAACGGCTTCGGCAGGTCTTGGTCATAAGGGAAGAAGAAGTTGTACAATTCGGCCTCAAACCTCCGGGGACCGGTGGCGCTTTCGGTAGGCCCGGGGCGCCATGCCCTGGTAGCGCTTGAAGAGGCGGGAGAAATGGGCGGCGTCATAGAAGCCCAGCTCGTGGGCCACCTCGGTGACCGAACTGTTGGCATTGAGCAGGAGCCAGGAAGCGTGTTGCACCCTGCGGCGCTGAAAATACGCCATGGGACTGAGCCCGGTAAGTTCCTTGAAGGTCCGGCTGAAGTACTGGGGGGCCATACCAACCTCCTTCGCCACCTCGCTGACCTCGGGGAATAAGCCTTCAATAACCCTTTGTTCAATGCTGCCCAAAGCCTTTCGGATCCATTCCCGCGACGTGTTCTGAATCCCATGGGGTCCCGTTCGCGCGAAGGCGCGTCCGAGGGTGATAATCAGTTTCTCCAGGGAGCACTTCATATAGGTACATGCAGGGTCTTGCCGCTCCCATTCCATGGCGATATCACGCATTTCACGAAGACAGGTTTGAAGTTCCTCCTCCGTGAGTTGGTATTGGGGTATCCACGCATTCTGCGGTCGGGCAAACATACCCGCCGCCAGAAACAGGGGGATAAGCCCCTCCAGCGCCCACAGCTCGTGGACATCGTGGAGAAGCCATTCGGTCAGACAAAGGCAATTAACGATACCGATACCGTCGATATGGCTGAAACCATGCACCTTGCCCGGGGCGATGACCATCACGGTGCCCCGGGTGATGACCGATTCGTACCGGGGGGTGCAGTGTTGCGCCTTGCCGCCGATAACGAAGGCGATTTCATAGTGCTGGTGGTCGTGTGGGGCGATTTCATGGCGGTTTTCCACCCGGCAGTACTGCCCGCAAATGTCCGGTGAAGCGTCTGGGACGGGTGCCGGGGTGCCCTCCAGCGTATCGAAAAGATGCGTGAGGACGCGCACGGGACGGATGTTCGTGAGCCGCTCGAAATCATCCGTCATTGTCTCTTCAGCGGACAAGGCGTATTGTGATTTCATACAACAATCCCTCCCAAAACACGCAAGACAATAGCAGAAAGCCGACATAAGATAAACAGATGGCTGATTAAAACAAGTCCCCCTTTCATCTTTTCACCGTTCTTATGTGACACCGAAGAAAAAGCGTAACCGTTCACGCCCGCCCGGGCCGTCATTCCCGCGAAGGCGGAAATCCACGGGAAGGGCTTATGGCATCGCTTCGTGTATGGACCCCGCCTTCGCGGGAATGACGATTGATGCGTGTATCGTGGACATCTTGTAAGATCATGGCCTGATAAGGTAGAAGAGGCTTCCAGCCTCTTTCAAAGTGGCTGGAAACCGCTTCATACTTCACGCCCGGTCCGCATTCAGTCGCGAAAAACAGGAAAGGCCGCCCCATGATGTTCCGCGAGCGCTTTCAAGCCACCATGGCCCACCACGATCCCGACCGCCCCCCCCTCGATCTGGGTTGCACGTCCTTAACGGGGCTCGCGCCGGGCGTGCAGGGGCGCCTCATGGCGGTGCTGGGACTGGCGAAGGATGGTCCGCGAGACCATAACCACGTGGCGGAAAGCCTCTTGGCGTGGTCTGGCAGCGATTTCCGGGGCGTGGGCGGCGTGCTGACCCTGCGCGGTACCCTGGCGCGGACCGTGTCGCCCACGGAAAACATTGACTGCTGGGGCGTTCGTCGAAAGCTTCTCGGCGGCTACTGGGAAATCGTGGAGTCGCCGTTGAAGGGAGCGAGCATTAACGATTTGGAGGCATTCCCCTGGCCCGACCCCGAACTCGATGACGGGTTATTGGCCAGTCTGCGTGCCGAGGCGCGGCGTCTCGCCGAGGAAACGCCTTACGTGGTGGTCGCGGAGCACCCCGTGTTCGGGATTCTCGAATTGGCCTGCTGGATGTGCGGTTATGACGAGGTGCTTACCCGGCTGGCCCTGGAGCCCGACTTTGTCCACGCCTTTTTCCGCCGCTACTTCACGATCCAGATGCGAGTCATCGAACAATACTATGAGGCCGTGGGGGAATATGCCGACCTCACCATGAGTGGCGATGATTTCGGCACGCAGTCGGGGCCGCTCATGAGTCCCGCCATGTTTCGCGAGTTCATCGCGCCCTATTTCTCGGAGCGCATCACACGAACAAAGGCCCTTGGACCACGTTATTACTGGCACCACTCCTGCGGTTCCATTGCGCGTCTCCTGGAAGATATCATCGCTTGCGGCGTGGATATTCTAAACCCCATACAGACCTCAGCCGTGGATATGGCGCCCGCGGCCCTGAAAGAGGCCGCGGGCGACCGCCTGACTTTCTGGGGCGCCATCGATGTTCAGGATTTGCTGCGCAACGCGACGCCCTCGGAAGTGGCCGCCTGTGTTCACGAAACCATTGCCACGCTGGGCAGGGACGGCGGCTACGTGGTCGCCCCGGCCCACAATATCCAGGACGATGTTCCGCCGGAAAACATTGTCGCCATGATTGAGGCAGCCCGCAACTGATCCGTCAACACGGAGGGAAAAAACATGGAGCGCATCCCTCTCAACGGTGAATGGGCATTGTCCTATTTCACGGAGGGCGAGGTGACAGTCAATGGCCCCGACGAACTGGGGCAAAAAGGGATCACTACCGTGCCCGCGGAAGTGCCGGGCAACGTGGAACTCGATCTTGTCCGCGCGGGGAAATTGCCCGACCCCTTTCACGGGCTGAACATTTATGAGCTGAAGCCCCTCGAAGCCTGCCAGTGGTGGTACACCACGACTTTTGAAACGCCGGACGAAGCCCGCGGGAAAAACTGTCGTCTCGTGTTTCACGGGTTGGACTGTATCGCCACCATCTGGCTCAATGGCGTCAAACTGGGGGAAGCCGGCAACATGTTCATCGCCCATGCCTTTCCCCTGGAAGACCGGCTGCATTCCGATGGACGGAATGAACTGGCGGTTCAACTGCGGTCGCCCGTGAACGTGGCGCGAGGATACCGCTACGAACCTTCCCAGGCGGCCCTGGCCACGAATCACGAACAGATTCACCTTCGAAAAGCCCCACATATGTTCGGGTGGGACATTGCACCCCGCGCCGTTTCGGCGGGTATCTGGCGATCCGTGGAGCTGGAGGTGCATGAAGCCACGGAAATTACCGAGGTGGCCTATGCCACGCGATCCCTCGGCCGTCACCACGCCGTGCTTGCCGTGAGTTGGCAATTCAATACCGACGCAATCCACCTGGCTGGCTTTGCCTTGCGCTTCACCGGGCGGTGTGGCGATCACGCTTTCGAGCACACCGAACCGGCCCACTTTTCCGCGGGTTCCTGTTTCATCGCCGTGCCGAATCCGAAACCCTGGTGGCCCAAGGGCTACGGCGATCCCCACCTCTACGAGGTCCGCTGTGAATTGATTCACGAGGGCATGGTCGTGGATACCCGGACGGACTGGATTGGCCTGCGGACTGTGGCGTTGGAACGGACGGAAACCAACGCGGAAGAGAATGGCGGACAGTTCCTGTTCCGTGTCAACGGCGTTCCCATCCTGTGCAAGGGCAGCAATTGGGTACCCCTCGACGCCTTCCATGGCCGGGACGCGGAACGCTACGCCCCCGTGCTGGCTCTGTGTGACGACCTGGGCTGCAACATCCTGCGTTGCTGGGGCGGCAATGTCTACGAGGACACGCCCTTCTTCGATTTCTGCGACCGCCACGGGATTCTCGTGTGGCAGGATTTCGCCTTTGCCTGCGCCCTCTACCCACAGGACGACGCTTTCCTGGGGCGCGTCCGGGAAGAGGCGGAGTTCGTAGTCCGAAAGCTGCGCAACCATGCGTGCCTGGCGCTCTGGAGCGGCGACAACGAAATCGACATGGCCTATTTGCAGCGTGGTCTCGACCCCGCCGGCAACCGGATTTCACGCGAGGTGCTTCCCCGGGTCTGCGCCGCCTGCGACCCCTACCGTCCCTACCTGCCGAGTTCGCCCTATGCTTCCCCGGCGGTGGTGAAAGGGGGAGGAACGGCGGAAGGGATGATGCCGGAACAGCATCTGTGGGGACCCCGCGATTATTTCAAGGGCCGCTACTACGCGGAGAACACGGCCCATTTCGCCAGCGAAATGGGCTACCATGGCTGCCCCAATGTGTCCAGTATAAAGCGTTTCATCGACGTGGAGCACCTGTGGCCGTGGCAGGATAACGATCAGTGGCGGGCCCATGCCGCGGACCCGGTACCGGAGGGCGGCCCCTTTCAATACCGCACCAAACTGATGGCCGACCAGGTAGGGGAGCTATTCGGTTCCATTCCCGACAGGCTGGAGGATTTCGCCCTCGCTTCGCAGATCAGCCAGGCGGAAGCCAAGAAGTTCTTCATCGAGATGTTCCGCATCGCAAAATGGCGCAAGACGGGCATCATCTGGTGGAACCTCATCGATTGCTGGCCCCAGTTTTCCGACGCCATCGTCGATTACTACTTCGGCAAAAAACTCGCTTACTGGTATATTAAGCGGGTGCAGCAACCTTTCTGCATCATGGTGGGCGAGCCGGACCAGTGGCACTGCCGCGTGGTGGCCGGAAACGACGGCAACACGCCCCGCGAGGGAACCTGCCGGATCACCGACGGAGACACGGGCGCCATATTACTCGAAAGGGACTTTGAGGTGCCGGCCAACACCAACGCGGAGCTCGGCAGGATTCGTGTGAGTCATGGCGAACACCGCCTCTTTCTCATTCATTGGGAATCCGGCGGGAAGGCCTTCGGCAACCATTACCTGCTGGGCAAGCCCCCCTTCTCCTTCGCACAATACCGGCGTTACCTCATACGGATTGCCCAATTGCCCGAGCCGTTCGCCGTGGAGGAGATCGCCCGATAAGTGCCCTGGCCCGGCACAGGCATCGCTACAACCGTCCATGCCACGGTCAACCGTCATCCCCGTGAAAGCGGGGCTCCATACAAGGGTAAGCCCCTGACCTTTCCCGTGGATTCCCGTCTTCGGGCTGTCGATCTGTGTGCGAATCCCCGACAGATGGCTGCCATCAGGTGTTATTGGAACGGCGGCATGCAGCCGTGGGTGACGAAGCGAATCCCACGTGTCGGCTGTGGCACGCCTCCGGGCACGGCAAAGTTGAAACGCACCCTGCAACGCCCATGCTCCGCCGGGGAATGTAGACGGCCTGGGCGCGGGACACCCGCACCGGTGCTTTTCCACACTCGCCGGGCAAGGTCATGCTCTCCCTGAACGCTTGCAGAATCACAAACAACACACACCCGGGCTGTCTTAAAATGGTAAAATCCCTTTCATCGGAGTACCGTCCATGCCTTGCCCTTCCCCAGACCTTCCCGAACGGGTGCGCGAGACCATCGCGTGCCACAGAATGATTGCGCCCGGTATGCGGGTGTTGGCCGCGGTTTCGGGCGGCGCAGACTCCATGGCTCTTCTCCACCTGCTCATCGCCCTGGAGTACCAAATCGAGGTGGCCCACCTGGACCACGGAACGCGGAATGGCGAAAGCGCGGTCGATGCCGCTTTTGTCCAAGACACGGCGGCACGCCTGGGGCTGACCTGCCATGTGGAGCGGCGCGACGTGGCCCACGAGGCCAAGGTCTCCGGTCAATCTTTCGAGGCCCGGGCCCGAAAGGTACGCTATACCTTTCTGCGGCGCGTGGCCGAAGCGCGGAAATGTCCCGTGATCGCCACGGGTCATCACGGGGACGACCAGGCGGAGACCCTTTTACTTCGTCTGCTGCGCGGGACCAGTCCCGAGGGACTGGGCGGGATTCCACCGGTCCGGTTGATGGGCGAACTCAAGATTGTCCGCCCGCTCATCGCCTGTTCCCGGGAAGACCTGGTGACATGGCTCACGGGGCAGGGCCACGCCTGGCGCGAAGATCTCTCCAACACCGATACGCGATTTCTCCGAAACCGCGTGCGCCATGAATTGCTGCCCATGCTCACGGACTACAACCCCGCCATTCGCGAGGCCCTGAGGCGGCTCGCGGATACGCAGCGTTGCGAAAACGCCTGCCTGGAAGCCTTGGCCCGCGATGCGGAAAGGGGGTGTCGCGACGACGACCGCTTGGATCGGGAAGGCTTCAGAAAACTTCCCGAGGCACTGCGGCGGCGCGTCATGCTCCGTTATGCCTTCGACTTGGGCGCCGTGCCGTCCCACGAAGTGCTGGTGAAGGCCGTGGCGTGGGTGTCGGGTTCTGCCACGGGAAAGGAGTGCGACCTGGGCCGAGGAGTGCGCCTTTATCTCGGAAAAAACCGGGTGGAAGCGGTCGGACCGAGACAAGCGCCGCCCGTTACAGCGATTCCACTTGCGATTCCGGGCGTCTCAGAAGCGCCGGGCCACCGGTTTCGTGTTCGGTTCCTGGAAGATGCGCCCGGTAACCTGGCCGCCTACTGCAACGCGCAACGCCAGGTCTTCGACGCCGCGAAACTCCGAAGGGCCGTCATCCGAACGCGCCGTCCCGGGGATGTCTTTCAGCCCCTCGGCATGACGGGGCATCGGAAACTGAAAGAATGGTTTATCGATGCGGGCGTGCCACGGCCGGCGCGAGACACCCGTCTCTTGCTGGCCCGTGGCGACACCATCTTGTGGGTGCCGGGCGGCCCGCCCAGTGCCGGGGCCGCCGTCACGCCGTCCACCACGTCTTTCCTGGAGGTTCAAGTGGATCATGACCATTAGCGACGAACCCCTGTTGACCCAGGAGGCCATCGCGGCCCGGGTCATGGAATTGGGGAAGGCCATCAGGAGGCGCCACGGCGATGGTGGTATCGTACTGCTTTGCGTTCTCAAAGGGGGCCTGTTCTTTACCGCCGACCTGGCACGTGCCCTGTCCGGAGAGGTGATCATCGACGTTATCCGCGCCAGGAGTTACGAAGGCATTGAATCCTCGGGGAAAGTGACGATCCTCACCGAACCCACCACTTCCCTGCGGGGGAAACATGTCGTGGTAATCGAGGACATCCTCGATACGGGGCGCACGGCCCGGGTCCTCCTGGAACGCGTCCGGAAAGAAGAACCGGCCGACCTGGCCTTGTGTACCCTCATCGACAAACCTTCCCGCCGCGTCGAACCCATCGAGGCCGATTTCGTCGGATTCACCATCGACGATTGCTTCGTGGTCGGTTACGGCTTGGACTGGAACGAGCGGTACCGCGCACTGCCCGCCGTGTATGTGCTTAACCCGGACATTTCCCCCGCTTCGTCGTGAGCATGTGTAGATGGGGCGAAGTCCCCGGTCCCGGTGAAACGTCCGGTACAGGTCGTTCCCTTTTGAAACACGCCCCCTGTTTCAAAGTGAACCACGTTTTGGTCCCCTCCATGGAAGCGGGAATGGACGAAGGAACCCAGTCCCGTTGTTCATAAGTCCTAAGTAATTCTTTCTCAATGGCTTACGCATGTCAAAAAAACATCTGCCCGATCCCGGCCCCTGTTGGCATGCCCGTTGCTCTTCCCATTGCCAAAAGGCGTTGTCGAAAGACCGCCAAAGGCCAACCACAATGAACAGGAAAAGCCAAGAAGAAAGGAGGGATTTGAAATGGCACTCAGGACATGGAATCCGTTCCACGAACTGGACATGCTGCGCCGTGAGGTGGGACGTGTATTCGACGACTTCGGCAACTGGGATTCGCCCTTCTCCCGCGTTTCCTTTCTGCCCGGGGTCTCGGCCCGTGCCTACCCCATGATGAATGTGTCGGAAGACTCGGAGAAGGTCTATGTCGAAGCCTTGGCGCCGGGGCTGAATCCGGATTCGCTGGAGGTTACCATCAACGGCGACCAATTGCGCATGGCCGGCGAAAAGCCGGGGCTGGAGGACGTGAAGCCCGAAGCCTTCCACCGCAGTGAACGGGGCGCGGGCCGCTTTGTACGGACCATGACGCTGCCTACGGAGGTGGACGCGGACCAAGTAAGCGCGCAGTACAAAAACGGGTTGCTGCTGATCACCTTGCCCAAGGCCGAAGAGGCCAAGCCCAAACAGATCAGCGTCAGCGTAGAGTAACAGGCAACCACGCCGACAGGACCTAACCCATTTTTCGGACAGGAGGTGAATACCATGGCAGAGACAACGGTACCCGCCAAGCGGGAAGAAAAAAATGTACCCAGCACGCGGGAAGAAGCCCGGACCCTGAGTCCGCCGGTGGATATTTTCGAGAATGATGACGGGCTCGTGGTCGTGGCGGACTTGCCCGGCGTGAGCAAGGAGAACGTGGATGTCCGCGTGGAGAACAACACCCTGACCATCAAGGGCCATGCGGAAGGCATTTGTCCCACGGAACCCCAGTACCAGGAGTTCGAGCTGCTCGATTTTTTCCGGCAGTTCCAGTTGAGCGAAGCGGTTGACCAGGATCGGATCAAGGCTGAATTGAAGAATGGCGTGCTCATGCTCCACCTGCCGAAGAAGGAGCAGGCCAAACCCAGGCAGATCACCGTAAATGTCGGGTGATCCAGGTGAACCACCCGCTTTAACCCGGCGGTCCGGGCACGCCCCGCGGTCCGGACCGCCAGAAGAAAAAGGAGGAACGAGGATATGACCAGCTTGGTACCAGCATCATGGCGCGCGCCGGTGGAAGACCTCCGCAACCGTGTCGCGAGTGTCTTTGACCGCTGGCTGCCTCGCGGATCGGAACGGTTGCCCGCACCTCATGACGAACCATGGCCCAGTTTCTTGCGCACCGGTGGCGGCCCCGCCATCGACGTTACGGAAAGTGACAGCGAGATCCTGGTATATGCGGAGCTCCCCGGCATGTCCCGAAATGACTTCAAGGTGGAAGTGGACGGAAAGCGCCTCATCCTGCGCGGCGAAAAGAGCGCATCGTGGAAGCGGAACGACAAGACCTTTCACATCGCCGAAAGCGTTCATGGCGCCTTCTACAGGGCCATACCACTCCCCTGCGAAGTACGGCCGGACAAGACCAAGGCTCGTTATAAAGGCGGCGTCCTGCAGGTTCGCATGCCAAAAACCGACGAAGCCAAGTCGCGCCGCAAACGCATCACCGTTCACTGACGAAAGGAGAAGAGGCCGGCACGGTTTGGGCCGGCTTATTCTCCTTGCCCTCGTCTTTCATGTGCTGACCGAAAAAAGGGATTCTCAACCCAATCGCAACTGACAACAGCTCATAAACCCGGCCCGGTCAAACATGCGATTTATTCATCGTTCCATCCCGTCAACCCCATCACCCATGGTTCAGCGCCTGTTCAGCGCCTTGACCACGTAAGCACAATAAGACTATATTGATCGTTGTCTTGCCGGTGGATTGTGGAAAACACCGCGGCGGAAAGGTTTGTGCTCTCGGAACTAAGCAGAATGTCCCCAAAAGCACATGATCATGACAACGGGGTAACTCAATGAAAGAACGCCCTATACTGGTGACCGGGGCACATCGTTCCGCAACCACATGGGTGGGCAAGGTGCTTGCCCAGGCCGGCCCCTTGCTCTACCTTCCGGAACCGTTCAGTCCAAACAATACCTGGCTTCCCACGACGATCCGCGAGAAACCGTTCAAGACGTGGTTCCTGTACATAACACAAGAAAACGAAGCGGGTTACCGGGAATTCATGGATGCCACCCTTGGCTACGGGTGTCCGTTGGCGAAAGAACTCCGTGCGATCAAGCGGCCCAAGGACCTGGGGCGTGTGTTGTGGCGCAGGCGCTTGGTGCATGGCGTTGGTTCGGGGCGACTGACGCCCCTGATGCGGGACCCGGTGGCCCTCTTCTCCGCGGAATGGCTCACGGATGTGTATGATATGCGCGTGGTTGTCATGGTACGCCATCCCGCCGCTTTCGTGGAAAGCGTGATACGGCAGAATTGGACCTTCGATTTCCAGAACCTTGCCTGCCAGGATGCGCTCCTGTCCGAGTTGCTTCCGGCATATCGCGACCGGGTTGAAGCTTTCGCCCAAACCCCACCCAATCTGCTGGACACGGCCATATTGCAATGGCTGCTTGCCTATGAAGCGGTTCGTCAGTATCAGGAACGCCACCCGGAATGGATTTACGTGCGGCACGAGGACTTGTCCCGGGATCCCGTAACGGGATTTGACGCACTGCTGAAATCACTTAACCTGCCCTTCACGTCAAAGGTGAAGGCGCTCGTGGAATCAAGCAGCAATACCGCGAACCCGGTGGATACCAAGAACCCGCTGAGTATCATGCGGGACAGCCGAAAAATCGCAAAAAAGTGGAAAAATCGGTTGCCCGAAGAAGACATCTCCCATATCCGGAAAAACGTGGAGGGTCTGAGTCGGCACTTCTACACGGATGAAGATTGGTGAACGTGCAAGGGCCGCTGCAAAAAAGAATCGCAGGAACGGCTGCCCACCTCCTGTTACCTGTTAATCCCGGACACTGCTCTTGGCTTGCGGGAAGCTTATTATGTCCACAAGACTGATTGCGGGTATTCGCCGGGTTCTGATTGGTGCCTGCTATCGACGGAGATGCTGGGGTGATGGGAGTGGAACGCTATGCGTGGTGCGAAGAGAGTGGGAGCCATCTATGGCTACGGCCGGTCGGGCACGACTTGGCTGGGCGCGATTGTCGCCAGGCATCCCGACGTGTTGTATCGCTTTGAGCCTTTTCGTTGGTCCCGGGGCCTGAGGGCCGGGCGACTGACGGAACTGGGTTCTGATGCATATGACGCCGACGAACTCCTCGGCCCGGAAAAACTCTACAACGCTCTTCTTCCGGCCAATCCCCTGTTCGAAAAGCAACCTTTCACCAGGAAGAACTTCCGTTACCGCGCCGACGTGGGGCCATGGTTTCGCAAGTATTTCTATGGAGCGGCGCGGAAAATCGCACCCCTGGCAACCCTGTATAAATGGGCCTACACCCCCGTCGCTCCTCCCATCATCGTATTCAAAGATGTTTCCCGCGAACGGGTCATGCGGGAATTGCTGAATCGGGGACACGTTCCGTTGGTCTATATTGTGCGCCATCCCTGTGGAAATCTGCTTTCAATCACCAAGGGACAAAAGGCCGGTCTCATGCCGACGGAGCGGAGAGAATTGTTGGATCCATTACTCAAATCACTCACTCCTGACCTCCATGAGCAATTTCGGAACCGCCTCCCCGGGCTGACGATCCTGGAAAAGGAAACTCTGCTTTGGAGGGCAAGCGTCGAACATTGTTGCCGGAATGTGATGAAGTCGAAGCATGCGCTCCTTGTTTTCTACGAAAATCTGTGCAAAGATCCGGTGGGCGTTACCCAGGAAGTAATGGATTGCTTTGGCCTTGGTTTGGATGACAAGGTTCGGCACTTCCTCGAGGGGGCCGCCACGAGTAGCAATGCCCACGTCGGTGGCCGCGTGGGCTTCTCCCGACAATACTTCTCGGTCAACAAGAACTCTCAAACCGTTGCATACCGATGGCGAACGGAACTGACGGAAGACCAGAAGTCAAGCATCATGGATATCGTGGGGGACAGTTTCGTATGGAGACTGGGCCAAAAGGAAGCGGGCTGGGAGTAATCTCCGGGAAGTGCCCCCTTACCTTCCAGGTCCCACCCATGGTCATGCTGCCGGAAAAGCCGCAATCAATGGATCGGCCCCACGGATTCCCCCACGTGATCGCCACACTACACGGAAATAATGGAGATATTCCCGCAGTCCTTCGCGCCAGGGAGGCATGATGTCGAGGCCCTGTGCCTGACGTCAACCGCCGGTCTTTCCAGCAAGATTTGAAGGCGATGGTGGATATGGGCGTGCCGCCCTCAGGGGGAGCGACCAACAAGCTCGTTTACCGGATGAAGGCTGGGGCACCGTTTCATCGAGTCCCGGCGGCCCGTCCGATTATGGTAAACTGGCGCGGTGAAGACGTACATCATACGACGCCTGTTGCTTGTTATCCCCACTTTCATCGGGGTGAGCCTCATCTCTTTCGCCATTATACAAATGGCGCCGGGCAGCCCCATCCATGCCAAGCTCCGCTCCGCCGAGGGCGCTTTTCAGTCCGAGGAGGTGAGCGCCGAAGTCATCGAGCGGGTAAAAGCCCTTTATGGGCTGGACAAACCCATTCCGGTACAATATATCCGCTGGCTGGGTCGGGTGGCACGGTTGGATTTCGGCGAGAGTTTCGTGGACAAGCGCCCCGTTACCGAGCGTATCCTGGAGGCCCTCCCCGTTACCCTCCAGTTCAATATCCTTTCGCTCCTGCTGATCTACCTTATCTCCATCCCTCTCGGGGTGTTTTCCGCGGTCAGGCAGCACACGTGGGCCGATACCTTCGTGACGCTGGGTCTTTTCATTCTCTACAGCCTGCCCAGTTTCTGGGTGGCCATGCTGCTCATGATGTTCCTTGGTGGGGGGCAATGGCTCGACTGGTTTCCCATCCACGGATTGAGTTCGGAAGGCGCACAGGACTGGCCGTGGTACGCATGGCTGGGCGACCGCCTGTGGCACATGGTGCTGCCCCTGTTCTGCCTGACCTACGGCGGCCTGGCGATCCTGTCACGCTACATGCGGGCGGGCATGCTCGATACCATCCGGCAGGACTACATCCGCACCGCCCGCGCCTACGGTTTTTCCGAGCGGGTGGTCATATTTCGCTACGCCATGCGCAACTCCCTCATTCCCATCATCACCCTGTTGGGCACGCTGCTGCCTGCCATGATTGGCGGCAGTGTCATCATTGAAACCATCTTCTCCATCCCCGGCATGGGCCGTTTGGCCTTTCAGGCGGTGTTGAACCGGGACTATCCGCTCATCATGGGCGCCTTCACCTTCTCCGCCATCCTCACGCTCATCGGATTGATCATTACGGATGTCATGTACGCAATCATCGATCCGCGGATCAAGTTGGAGTAGGGCATGGACGTGGTGAAACAACATAGGAGCAGGGAAGGCTATTGGCGGCTCGTGTGGCGCCAGTTTCGCAAGAACCGCTTCGCCATGGCCGGCCTGGTTATCGTGCTCTTTCTGGCTGGGGTGGCCCTCCTGGCGCCCTTCCTGGCGGGAGACGTGCCTGTTTACCTGCTGAAAGATGGCCGATCCTACTGGTTCCCAAACCTCTACAGGGGCTACCAGGACCTGGTGGCCGAGAACCTCTACGCCAACTTCGACCGATGGTCGCCGGGACCGGGCGAGATGGCCATACGCCCCCCCATTGCCTACGGTCCCCTGCAGCAGGACATTTTGAACGCCTTGGCGGCACCCGGTGCGAAACACTGGCTGGGCACGGACGACCGGGGCCGGGACGTGTTGAGCCGGATCATCTGGGGCACGCGTATCGCCATGCTGGTGGGCATCGTGGCCGTGGGGATCAGCGCGGTGATCGGCGTCATTCTGGGCGCGTTGGCAGGATACTACGGCGGCTGGGTGGACGCGGTTATCCTGCGTTTCATCGAGGTCATGCTGGTGCTGCCCACCTTCTTTCTCATCATCACGGTGATGGCTTTCCTCCCGCCGAGTATTTACAACATCATGGCGGTGATCGGTCTCACCGGCTGGACGGGTATCGCCCGCCTTGTGCGCGGCGAGTTTCTCAAACAGCGCCGGCAGGACTACGCCACGGCCGCCCGCGCCACGGGCCTTGGCGACGGGCGTATTATTTTCCGCCATATCCTGCCCAACGCGCTCAGCCCGGTCTTCGTGAGCGCCTCCTTCGGCGTGGCCGGAGCGATCCTGACGGAATCGGCCCTCAGTTTCCTGGGCTTCGGCATCCAGCCCCCCACGGCGAGTTGGGGGGAGTTGCTCAAACAGGCCCAGACCCACGTGGATTTCGCCTGGTGGCTGGTGGTTTTTCCCGGGCTGGCGATCTTTATTACAGTGACGGCCTTCAACCTGGTGGGCGAAGGGCTTCGGGACGCCATGGACCCGCGGCTGCGACAGTAGGAATACCATGCTGAACCAGGATCACATAGCCCTGAGCATCCGAAACCTCCGCACCTGGTTTCACACGGACCAGGGCATCGCGCGCGCGGTGGACGACGTCTCTTTCGACGTGCCCACGGGAAAAACCCTGGCCGTGGTGGGTGAAAGTGGATGCGGAAAAAGCGTGACGGCCCTGTCCATCCTTCGATTGGTACCCACGCCCCCCGGCCGCATCGAAGGTGGGGAGATTCTTTTCGGCGGCCAAGACCTCCTGGAACTGCCCCTCGGCGAAATGCGCGCCATCCGGGGCAACGACATTTCCATGATCTTCCAGGAACCCATGACGTCCATGAATCCCGTGTTCCGCGTGGGCGGCCAGATCATGGCCGCCATCCGGCTTCACCGGGGTTTGTCGAAGGACGAGGCCCGGCGGGAGGCCATCGCCCTGCTGGATCGCGTGGGCATCCCCGCCCCCGAACTTCGCGTCAACGACTACCCCCACCACATGTCGGGCGGTATGTTGCAGCGCGTCATGATTGCCCTGGCCCTCGCCTGCGGCCCCAAGGTACTCATCGCCGACGAGCCGACCACGGCCCTCGACGTAACCATACAAGCCCAGATCCTGGATCTCCTGAAGACGCTTCAGAAGGACACGGGCATGGCGATTATGCTCATCACCCACGACCTGGGCGTGGTCGCCGAAGTGGCCGACGAAGTGGTGGTCATGTATGCGGGAAAGAAAGTGGAGCAGGCTCCCGTCAACCGACTTTTCGCGGCGCCCCGACACCCGTACACGCAGGGACTCTTCGCCTCCCTTCCCGCCACGCAACAGCCCGGCGCCCGGCTGCATACCATCGACGGGAACGTGCCGGCGGCCACGGATTTTCCCCGGGGCTGCCGCTTTCACCCGCGTTGCCCCAAGGCCATGGCCCGATGCCGGGATGAGGAGCCGCCCTTCCGAATCCTGGAAGAGCGTCATGGAACGGCCTGCTGGCTCCACGCCGAGGGGGGGATGGCCCCATGAGCGGCGACCTGCTGAGCGTACAGGACCTGGTGATGCACTTCCCCGTGCGCCAGGGCGTGTTCTCCCGAACCGTGGGCGCGGTGCGCGCGGTGGACGGTGTCAGCTTCGGGATTCCCGCCGGCACCACCTTGAGCCTGGTCGGCGAAAGTGGAAGCGGGAAAACAACCACGGGCCGCGCCATCCTGCGACTCATTGAGCCGACGGGCGGATCGGTTTATTTCGATGGGGTCGATGTGAGCACGGCGGACAAGGCGGTGCTGCGCGGCTTGCGCAAGCGCATGCAGTTAATCTTTCAGGACCCCTACGGATCGCTCAATCCCCGCATGACCGTGTTTTCGGTCATCGCCGAGGCCATGGCCGTCCACCGCATCGGACGGCGTGGCGCGGACCGACGCAAGCGGGTACTGGCATTGCTGGATATGGTGGGGCTGCCTGCGGAGGCCGCCGACCGCTATCCCCACGAGTTCAGCGGCGGGCAGCGACAGCGCATCGGCATCGCTCGCGCCCTGGCCGTAAACCCCGACCTCATCATTGCCGACGAACCGGTCTCGGCCCTGGATGTCTCCATCCAGGCGCAGATCCTGAATCTCTTGATTGAACTTCAGGAGCGGTTAGGGCTGACCTACCTGTTTATCGGCCACGATCTCAGTGTGGTGCGTCATATCTCGGACCAAGTGGCGGTGATCTACATGGGCCGCATCGTTGAAATCGGCCCGGCCGAAGCGGTCTTTGACCATCCCACACACCCTTACACGAAAGCCCTGCTGGCGGCGGCCCCCGTGGCCAATCCCCGCGCGCGCAAGCCCCGGAGGGCCCTGCCCGGCGACGTGCCCAGCCCGGTGAACCCGCCTCCGGGCTGTCCTTTTCATCCACGCTGCCCCGATGCCACACCGTCCTGCCGCGAATGCGTGCCGAAACTCCAGGAAATTCATAACGGCCACCGCGTGGCCTGCCCCGTCGCCATCAAGGTCGGGCATCATGCCGCCGACCACCATCATCCCGGAGAATCCCATGGAAGCCACGATTGACTGTCTTGAATGTATCGTCCGCCAAGCGCTGCGTGCCGCGCGGCAGGCCACCGACGATCCCGCCACCCAACGGGCCATTGTCGAAGCCACCGCGCAACGGCTCCCGGAACTGGACCTCGACGCGGCGCCCGCGGCCATTTCGCTGGTGGCCTACGAGGAGGCGAAGCGACTGTCGGGGATCGACGACCCCTACCGCGCGTCGAAGCGTCAGCAAAACACCATGGCCATGGCCATGGAGGATGATTTACGGGCATTGGTGCGAAGCAGCGACGATCCCCTCGTGGCGGCATTGCACCTGTCGGCCGCGGGAAACGTGATCGACCTGGGAACCACGGCGGCCGAGGATATCGACATGCAGGCCGCCATCGACCGGGCCATGCACGAGCGCTTCACCGTAGACCACACGGCGGCTTTTCTTGCCTCGTTGGCGAGATGCGATGACCTGCTCTACCTTCTCGACAACGCGGGCGAAATTGTCTTCGACAAGATCCTCATCGAAGAAGTGCAAAAGCACACGCGGGTCACCGCCGTGGTGAAGGCCGGTCCCATCATCAACGATGTCACGCGGGAAGACGCGGATCAGGTGGGGCTCAGCGGCGTCTGCGAAGTCATCGATAACGGCGGTTCCTTTGTCGGCTCACCGCTGAACCTGGTACCGGAAAGGTTTCTGAACCGCATGCGCGCGGCGGACGTCATCATCGGCAAGGGCCAGGGAAATTATGAAACGGTGGACGCCTTTCCCGGGAACGTGTTTCTCATCCTCAAGGCGAAGTGCGTCATTGTGGCACGTCACATGGGGGTCGAATTAGGCCAGGTGGCGCTTATATCGACCAAGCTGCGCGCGGGTAAAGGAAGGCTGTAGCCGCGGGACTTGCCGACCCGCGCGCGACAGGGGAAAGGCGGCGGCCGTTTCCCCGCCGCCGCCTTTGTTTGTTCGCATGTATCCCCGGCGGGGACGTGGCGGGCACGATGGCCACGGGCCGAAGATGATCACTCCAGGTCATCCAGCATGTCGGACGCTTCTTCCAATGCCCGTTGCACCAGGCGGGGGGTCTTTGAAGGCACGGCTTTCTTCTTGGCGGGAGCTTTCTTCGCTGCCGCCTTTTTCGCCGCGGGTTTCCTGGCTGGTGTTTTCTTGGCGGCGGTTTTTTTCTTGGCCGCTGCCTTTTTGGCCGCGGCTTTCTTTTTCGCAGGGGCTTTTTTCGCCACGGCCTTTTTCTTCGCCACCGGTTTCTTCGCCACCGCCTTTTTCACCGCGGGTTTCCTGGCCGGTGTTTTCCTGGCGGCGGTTTTTTTCCTGGCCGCCGTCTTTTTGGCCGCGGCCTTTTTCTTTGCGGGGGCCTTCTTGGCCGCCGCCTTTCGTTTCGCCGGGGATTTCTTCACGGGAACATCACTTACAGCGCTTTCCTCGGCCTCGGCCACAGCGGCAAAGCGGTCGCCGGAAAGAATAGCGGCCCGCTGCGCATCGTTCAACGGCGGGCGATAATCGGGCGGTTCCTCCTCGCCCACCTCGGAGAAGGCCACGCGTTCCCGCGAAGGATGGGCGGAGAGCCATGCTGCCACGGGCGTATAGACCTCGGATGCGGCATTCTTGCCGAAAGTCAGTTCACAGTGATTGTAGTCCTCTTCACATCCCTCCTCTTTCGAGAGGATAACCATCTTCTTGTCTTCGTGTTTAAGGGACTTGATAAAGTTTTCCGCGCTCTCCAAATCGACGAAGGGATCCTTCGGTCCATAGATCGCCAGGATGGGCAGGCGCAGGTCCTTGAGGCCCGCAGCCACGTCCAGTTCATCGTCCTTCATCAGCCAGAGCTGATGCTTGGCCCAAAAGACCAATTCGTCCTGCACGTCGGGCAAGGGATCCTCGATGAGGTTGTACAGCTCGGCCACGGAAATCCCGGGGTGGAAGTTTCGCATGTTGGCCGGGAAGAAGCGCGTGGGAATGCCCAGGCCGTACCAGATGGGCACCGCGCCCCGAAGCATATTCCCCCAGGTATGGGGGAAAAGACGCACCAGGAACAGGAGCGCGTTGGGTGCCCAGATGCGGGTTTTCTTGAACCCGATGGGGGATCCCAGGGTCGTGCCGCTGGCGATGTGGTCGTCGCCGAAAGCCTGCACATAGGCGTAGAGCAACATCCCGCCCAGGGAATGCCCCACCCAATGCACCTTGGCGTAGCTTGTTGTTTTCCGTATGTAGTGAATGGCCGCGGGTATATCCTGCAGCAGGAAATCATCAATCGTGGCTTCGCTGCGGCTGCGTTCGAAGGGCGGTTCCGACGAACGGGTTCCCCGCAGGTCGATCACCCAGCAATCGTAACCGCGTTTTACAAGGCTGTCCACCAGGCTGTCCCCCTGGGGGATGGTGAAATTGTGTTGATTGGCGTTCATGCCATGGACCAACAGCACCGGCTCGCCTTCGGACAGTCCCTTGCGGTAGCGGCAAAGACGGAGCTTCCAGATGTCCCCGGTGGTCACCGTATGTATCTCTTCGGTGCCGATCACTTCGGGATACATGGAGCCCAGCAGGCCCCAGTACAGGGTGACGAGAATGGCGATCCCCAGGATAACCGCGGCCACGATGCCAGCAATCAGCATTTGCCTTCTCCCTATGGGGCCGAACCCGGTCGGCCCATTTCCTTCTGTTGCGTCGCGGTACCCGGCGTACGGCCGGACATCGCATCCAAATACGCGCGCACCCGCCGGCCCATCGATTCGTCGAAGCCCGGAAGTGCGGCGATCTCCGCCACGGTGGCGGCCCTTATTCTGGCAACTGAGCCCAATTTGTTCAAGAGCGTTCGCGCCCGGGCCGGACCGATGCCCGGAATGTCCGTCAGTTTCGTGCCGAGCGTGGCTTTATCGCGCTTTTTCCGATGGTAGGTAATGGCGAAACGATGGGCCTCGTCGCGAATGTACGTGAGCAGTCGCACCACCGGCCCCGACTGGTTCAGAATAATGGGATTCGTGCGACCGGGAACGAAAAGGCGCTCCGGAGAACGGCCCGCCCCCTCCGTGCGTGCCTTGGCAATGCCTGCGCGGGGAAGATCCTCGATGCCCAGATCCTTGAACACCGCGCCGGCCACGTTAAGCTGTCCCTTGCCGCCATCAATCAGTACCAGGTCCGGCAGGTCACCTTCCCGGATGGCCCGGGTGTAGCGCCGCATCAACACCTCGCGCATGCAGGCGAAATCGTCTTGCCCTTCCACGGTCTTGATGGAAAAACGGCGGTAACGAGGCTTGTCCGGACGGCCCTCGGTAAAAACCACCATGGAGGCCACGGAACGGGTGCCCTGAAGGGTGGAAATGTCAAAACACTCGATACGGCGGGGCGTTCCGGGAAGCTTGAGGACCGTGCGAAGCTGATCGAGCGTGTCTTCCCGGGCCTTGTCCTGAAGACGTTTCTCCGTGAAACTGCGCTCCGCGTTCTTCCGGGCAAGATCCAGAAGGGCGCGCTTGTCGCCCCGCCGCGGCCAATGGAGCCGCACCTTCCGCCCGCGCTCCTCGCCGAGCACTTCCGCCAATGTGTCCGCCTCCTCCAGTTCCAGCGGAACGAGTATCTCCGGGGGGATGAGGGCGCCGCTCGAATAGTACTGGAGCAGGAAGGAACTCACCAGTTCGTCCACCGGCATCTCGCGGTGCTCGAAAGAAAAGCCCCGGCCGCCCAGCATCTTGCCCCCCCGATAGAAAAGTACCTGGATCTCCGTGAAAGCGCCATCGTTGTGCAGCCCCCACACATCCCGGTCGCCCCTTTTCACCACGTCCACCGTACGCTGCCGTTCCATGGTCTCCGTCAGCATGTGGAGCCGGTCGCGCAACTCCGCCGCCTGCTCGAAGGCCAGCGCGTCGGCGTGTTGGGCTATTTTCGCGCGGATATGCTTCTCCAGTTCATCCGAGCGGCCCTCCAGCACCATCACCACCTCGTCCACGATCTCGTGGTAGCCCGCGCGGTCGATCAACTTGACACACGGCGCGGCGCACTGCTTCATCTGGTGGTAGATGCAAGGCCGCCTCCGATTATTCAACACATGGTCCGTACACGTGCGCAGGGGAAAAAGGCGCTGGAGATAGCGCACCGTCTGCCGCACGGCCATGGCGCTGTGGTAAGGCCCGAAATAGCGCGCCCCGTCCCGGCGGATCTTCCGCGTCACCGTAATGCGCGGAAAGTCCTCCTTCGTGTTTATCCGCAGGCAGACATAGGTCTTGTCATCCTTCAGACGCACGTTGTAGCGGGGCCGGTATTGCTTGATCAGGCTGTTTTCCAGGAGGAGCGCTTCCTTCTCGTTCGCCGTGACCAGAAAGTCAATATGCGCCACGCGGCGCATGAGAAACTTCACGCTGTAGCGTGTGTCGCCCGCGTTGAGGTAGGTGCGGATGCGTGACCGGAGATTCTTCGCCTTGCCCACGTAGATGGGCTTCCCCTTCGCGTCGAGCATGATGTAACAGCCCGGCCCCGTGGGCGCCTGGTCCGCGTCAAAACGGGACAGAAAATCCGCGGCGTCCGTGCGCTTGGACGGGTTGCCCAGGAGCCGCATGCGCGCATGGGTATCTTTCCGGCCTCTTGCATGAAACCAAGGATACCATATACGGGTATTAACCCGTGGAGCGATAAAGTGCGAAAAGGTGATTTTCAGCGAGACCGCCACATGATCCTGTATGTTGCGGCCTCTGGGCCACAGTATACAAAATACCGAGTCCACGGATGACACGTTAATCGCTTTTCATTTTTCCAAATGCCCCTGGAAAGCGAACCGGCCGGGAGACATGTTAACGATGGATGCTGCCAACGTGAACACACCGCGCCACGGCGATCCGTCACGGCGGACCCTGCGGCACGTCCGCCGCGCGGGACACTACAGCCTCCTCCTCCTCCTGGGTGTGTTTTTCGCGCTCAGCCTGGGCACACGCGACGACCCCGACTCCCCTTATGGCTATCTCTGGGGCCTGGCGGTCGCCCATATGACCGGGGGACGGGCCATAAACGCCGCCGTTGGCAAAGAGTTCGGCTTCAGCCCATGGTTCGTCTTCTTCCAGGCCAGCATGATCGACCTCATCATCATGTGTTACCTCTGGCCCCTCCTGGTTGCCGGCCACCGTCACCTCCGCGGCTGGCCCATCATCGGCCCCTTCCTGGAAAACATTCACCGCGGCGCCCAACGGCACACCGACCGCATAGGCGCCTTCGGCGATCTCGGCCTGCTTGTCTTCGTCATCTTCCCCTTCTGGTGTACGGGGCCCCTGGTCGGGGCCTTCGCGGGCTACCTGGCCGGCATGCCCACCTGGCGCATTTTTCTCGTGGTCACCCTCGGCAACACCCTGGCCGTCGCCGCCTGGATCAGCGCCTACGACTACCTCCACGCCGTCAACCCCGTCATGGCCCTGGCCCTCCTCGCCATACTTGTCGCCATCACCTTGGGAGGCGTCTTGTACCGCCACCGAAAAGAGAAGAAAAAAAGCTGACCGCCAACAAAAAAGGCCCCCCTGGGGTGGAAGCCGGCCGCCCCCGCGACCCAACGGCGAACACAGGCATGCAAAAAAAGAGCCCCCTTTCACAACTGCCTCGTCAACGATGAAAACGATCTTCGTTTTTCCATAGTATTGTTTTGCATGATCACATCGGAAAATGACAACATGACCGTGTAATCAATACCGAGCGCCTGGAAGTAACGGTCCCGCCCCCCATGGAGACGTGTCGCCATGAAACATGTGTTCCAGCCAACCTGCGGTGCCACGTGGCCCGCCACGGCCGCCGTTCTGTTCCCCTCTCTCATGCTGCTCTGCGGTCACGCCCTGGCCGCGCCGGTCGTGGCGCCGCCATCGTGGGAAATACTGCCCATTCCGCGCTGTGTGGACTACGGGGCGCCTGACGATTTCATTTCCTTGGGAAAGGTGGCCATCGTCCGCCGGGAAAGCAGCCCCTACCAGACCGTCCGGGACGGCGCCGACGAACTTGTCGCCCACAGCACCATCACCGAGGAAGAGCTGCGCGCCATTCTCAAGGAGATGGGCGTCGTCTCCGTGGACAGCCTGCCCGACGATCTGCCGGACTACGACGGCTACGACTCCCTCATCGCGCTGGGCGCGCCACAACACAATGCGGTGACGGCCCGGTATTTCAGGGTCTGGGACCTTTCCTTCGGTCGGTGGGACGACCCGAACACGCCGGAAGACGATTTCCGCGAATGGGCGGACTTCGGTCCGGAGGGATACCTCTTGAAGGTGGGGCGTGCCGGAAAACAGGGCATCCTCCTCCTCGCGGGCTATGACCGTGACGACGCCAGGGATCGCTTCCATGGTGCGGGTACCTTTTACGCGCTGCAATCCCTTCGCCAATTGCTCGTGCGCGATGGCGCGGGGCTCAAAGTAAAGACGGTCGAAATAGCCGACAAGCCCTTGGTGGCCGTCCGCGGATGCATGAGCGGTTTTGACCCGTCGGAAGCCCAGCAATGGCGCGATATCGACTTCCTCCCCCGAATCAAGGCAAACCAAAACGTCTATTGGTATGGCAACGCCCTCGCGGGATACAACGCCGAGGCAGCCGCCAAGTTCCGTTACCCCTGGCGTCCCGAACAACTCGATGTTTTCAAACGGGTCGGTAAATGGTGCCGCGAGCGCTTCATCACCATGGTCTTCTGCATGAACCCGGACCACTATGGCGTGGCCTGGGCCACGGCCAAGACCTTTGACGGATCGAAGCGGGATCCCCTGCACTACGACCCGGACTACCGTGTGGAACCCGAATTCAAGGCCATGTGGCGGGAGTTGGGCTACGAAGTCGAGAACGACATCGACATTCTCGCCGCGAAGTTCGGGCAGTTGCACGAGGCCGTGCCCGGCGCCATCCTCCAGATGATGAACGAGGATGATGGATTCGGCTTGGTCCATGAAGCCGATAAGGCGCGCTTCAACACCGCCACTGGGGATGAAAAAATGGACGCCATCCACTACGGACGGGCCCGGGCCCAACTCCTGGCGGCCCTGTACAGGCGCATCAAGGAATGGTATCCAGACGGCGCCGAGGTCATTCCGTTGTGCCCCCCCGGAGAACTTGCCTACCAGCACGTGCTGGACCGGGACGAGTATCACGCGCGGGACTTCCTGCGGGCCCTGGGCGCCACCCTCACGGACATGGGACTCGCCCGGGTCTTTCCCATCCTCACCACGGGGGGCGGCACCGCGGCCGAGGTCATCACCACGAAAAAGATTACGGACTTCAAAACGTGGGCCGCCGGTTGCCCGGTCCTGCTCCACGACAACAACTTCCCGCAGGGATTTCACGTGGGCGCCTACGAGACGGATCCGGACGGTCCCCGCGCACCCCGGCAACTCAGCTCCGAGTATCCCGCCGGTTACCGCGACAAGATGCTCTATAAGAACCTTTGGGGGATTGTCTGGAACGGGTTGAACGACCTGCGCGTCCTCGGCTGGTGTCAGTCCCAGTTCATGTGGAACATGCTCGCCCTCGACCGGGAGCGGGTCAACGCCCTCGCCACGCGCAAAGTGGCCTCGGAATCCGCCTATCCCCTCGTCAAGGCTTTCTACGAGGAGTATGACAGCCCCGCCTGCTACCTCCCCGACAACCAGCCGCCCTTCCGGGTGAAGGCCGTCAGCGACCGTATCGTTTTCCCCAGCGATGGGTGGACCTATCGCATCGAGTATACCGACGGCTACCGGCGGGAATGCCTGCGGCTCCGCGCCAAACTCGCCGATCTTATCCCCCGGCTCGAAGCGCAATGGGACAATCCCCATGAGAAGGAAGCGACCCTCCTGGCCTACGGTGCCGAGCCCTATGTCTTCTCCACCGTCTACCTCGCCAACGGCTACCTCCGGGGATGGAAGGACGCCACCGGAAAGGACGAACTCCGTGGCAACGCCCTGCGCAACCTCTTCCTCGAAGCCGACGACATCCAGGAACGCTACTTCGCCGGCCCCGAGAAAGCGCCCGGCAAGCCCGCCGTGACCCACCATTCCTACACCGGTTCCCTGCGATACCTCTACACCGCTGGTGAATTCACGCCCGGTCCCAAGACCCCCGACGGGGCCGCCTTCCTCGTGGATATCTGGGGCGAAGGACTGGCCACGGACTTCTTCACGCGCCTCGCCTCATGGCGGCCCGGCGAGCTTGAAGACCGTGCCCCGCCTTTTTGCGAAGGATGGGGATCCGTCGCGGAGAACGACGACGGCTCCTACCGAACGGTCTCCGGGGAAGCCGTCCTCGACACCGGCATGACGGCGGGGGAGCAGGCCCTGCTCCTGCGCATCCGTATGGGCACCCGTGCCGCCAATCGCACCGAATCCACCGGCATCACCTTCGCGGCCGGCCCCGCGACCCGCGAAGACGCCGTATGCAAAGCGCGCTGGATAAACTGGCTCCTGCCCAGGGAAGCGGATCCCGCGCGCATTGTTCTTCGAACGGCGGGTCCTGTCGAGGTATATGAGGTCGCTATATACAGAGAAAAACCCTGACACGGCGGGCCATTTGCGAAAAACCAATTTCCAGCAAGACCACTGCATGCTCCCGTATGTTGCGCTTCTCTGAAGCGTAATATACGGGATGGCACGTCGAAAAATCCTCCGTTTCGCCAATGCCTCACGGAGGGGAAGGGGGAAGGCACAGGTGACGACACGGACAATGGTTCTGCACGTGCCGTAACAATCGGCCGGGCTCCATGTTCACCCCGCGGCGCTTCGGGATTGGCCGGGCTCCTGGATGCCGAGTTGATCCATTTTATACTTGAGGATGCGACGGGTGGTGCCCAGGGCGTCCGCGGCTTGGGACTGGACATAATTACAGCGTTCGAGCGCACGGGTGATGAGATAGCGTTCAAGGCGACGGGTCGCCTCTTGCAGGGGAAGTCCGTCGAAAGAGGCCATGCCGTTGGGCGGCTCCAGGTTGCCGCGAGGCACGATGCCGTCCAGGTGCTCGGGCCGAATCACCCGTTCCTGTCCATGGCAGACGAGAATGCGTTCGATGGTGTTTTCGAGTTCGCGCACGTTACCGGGCCAACTGCATGCCGCGAGTCGGGCCATGGCGCCGGGGGTGATGTCGTTGACTTTGGCGTTGACCCGGGGGCCGTGCTTGGCGACAAAGTGCGCCACGAGCATGGGGATGTCGTCGCGGCGCCGGCAGAGGGGCGGCATGGTGATGGGAAGCACGTTGATGCGGTAGTAAAGGTCCTGGCGAAAGAGTCCTTCGTCGATGGCTTCCTCCAGGTGACGGTTGGTGGCACAGATAAAGCGCACGTCCACCTCGATTTGCTTCGACCCGCCTACGGGATAAAAGCAGCCGTCCTGCAGGACGCGCAGCAGTTTGGCCTGCGCCTCGATGGGCATTTCGCCGATTTCATCCAGGAAAAGCGTGCCCCCGTCGGCCACTTGCAGTTTGCCCACGTGCGATTCCGTCGCGCCGGTGAAAGCCCCTTTCACCACGCCGAAAAGCTCGCTCTCCACGAGATTGGCCGGGATGGCGCAACAGGATAAGGGCACGAAGGGCTTGTTTCCCCGGCGGCTGTGCTGGTGGATGGCGCGCGCGATCACGTCTTTGCCGGTGCCGGTTTCGCCGGAGATAAGTACCGTGGAGTCCACGCCCATGGCCTGACGCGCCTTGGCAAGGGCCGCGTTCAGGGCATCGGAGCTTCCGATGATGTTCTCGAAATCGGTGGTTCCCGTCTGGCGCAGCAGCGAAAGTTCCCGGTCGCGGCGCTTTTCGTCGAAGACGCGCCGCACATACTCCAACAGGTCTTCCACGTCAAAGGGTTTGATGACGAACTCGCGTGCCCCCCGTTTCATGGCCTGCACGGCGGCGTCCACCGAGTTCGACCCCGTTACGACGATGACGGGCACGGTTTCGCCACATTCTTCCATGTGTTGGAGGAAGTCCATGCCGGAAGTGCCGGGCATGGTCAGATCGAGGAGCATAAGATCGACATGATGCTCTTCGAGACACGTCCGGGCCTTTTCCACGCTCTCCGCCAGAAAAACACGGTAGCGGTCACTCAAGATGATCCGGTAGGACTCCCGGATACCGGCCTCGTCATCAACCGCCAGTATCGTCTGCATGACTCTTCTCCGTCGTCTCGGTTTCATCGCTCGGCAGTGCGGGGAATTCCAGGGTAAACTCACTGCCCGAACTTCCGTGAGCCCCCACTTTCAACGATCCCCGGTGACTGCGCATGATCCGTTCGGCCAGCGGAAGGCCAAGCCCCATTCCCCGCTCTTTGGTGCTGTAGAAAGGCAGGAAGATTCGTTCCTCGTCCTGGCCGGACAGGCCGGCGCCCGTGTCGGCCACGCGGACCACCGCCTTGTCGCGGTCGTGACTGGTCCGCACGGAAAGCGTGCCCCCCTGGGGCATGGCGTCAATGGAGTTCTGCACGACACTTTCCAGGGCCTTGCTGAAATGTTCGGGGTCCAGGTCCGCCGTGGGCAGATCGGGATCCCACTCCGTTTCGAGCTGGATCGCGTGTTCCCGCAACTGCCGGTCGAAAGCTTTGAGCACGCCGCGCACCGTTTCATGCACGTCGCAGCGGCGCAAGCTCAGCCGCGGATCCTCCGCGAAAGCGAACAGGGTCTCGACCACCCCGTTAATGCGAGACACTTCGTCCTGCACCACGCGGCTGAAGGCCTCCCGGAAATCCTCGGAATCGTACTTGCGGGGCAGCAGTTGGGCAAAGGTGTTGATGGCGACCATGGGATTCTTGATTTCCTGGGCCACCCTGGAGGAGAGGTACTCCCAGAAGGGACTGTTGGAAACCTGGCTGGTGTCGACGCGGTCTTCCTCTGAAACCTGGAAGGTCAACGTCACCCCTCCGGCACCATCCGGGGCGGCCTGAACATGAAGCCGGGCACCCGTGGGCGCGTGACGGATTCGACGGGCTCCGGCCCCCTCCGGCGTCATGGCGCGGAGCGCCACGTCGGCGAAAGCGGAGCCAAGACGCTGCACAGGCTGGCCCACGGATTCCGACGCGCGCGCGCCCAGCAGTTCTTCCGCGGCGCGATTCATATGCCGTACGGTCAAGTCCCCGGCCACGGCCACCAAACCCGCGGGCGCAGTTTCGACCAAGCGGTCGAGACCGTCGCTGCGGCGTGCTTTCATGGCGTGTTCGATGGCCCGTTCCATGGAAACGGATGCCGTTCGGGCGACGAGAGTGAGCAGTTCACGCTCCTCGTGGGCATAGCCGGTCCCATCGGCCTTTTCTCCCAGCACGATGGCGCCGAAGACCCGTCCGTCGCGAAGAAGCGGCGCGGCGAGATGGCCATTGAGCAACCGAAGTTCCTTGCTGGCCCAAGGGTCCGCCGCGATCCGCTCCCGGTCGATCAGGGAGGCGTTTTCATCGAAACGCCGCATGATGCCCGCCGAGAAACGGAGCCGCAGGGAAGAGGCGATGGCTTCCGGAACCCCCTGGCTCGCCACCACGCGAACACCGCCTTCCCCTTCCGCGAGCACGGCGCACCGCACCGCGTCGAAGACATCCGCAGCCGCATCCACCAGCCGCCGGGCCAGGCGATCCACGTCATCGCCGCAGGCCGCGGCGCGGCTGAGCCAACGAAGGGCCATCTGGTGTTGATTCAACACCACCATCTCCCCCCGGGATTCCGTCCGAGGCTCCGCCGGAAGGGTGTCGCTGGGCCGGCTTGTCATCAGGGTTCCCAGTGTTTCCTGAAGGACATCGGTGGCGAAGGGTTTCTGAAGCAGCGCGTCGGCCCCTGCTCTCTGGAGTGTCGCCAGCGAGGCAATGTCATTGCGCGTACACAGGACCAGCACGGGCGTTTCCGGCCCGGCCGCCTTCAACGCGGCGAGCGCGGCGGTCACATCGCCCGCCCGGTCATCCAGCAGAATCACGTCGGCCCGCAGTGAGACCAGCCGACGCGCGGCCGCCTCGACGCTGGTCTCGGTCAGGGTCAGACCATCCTCCGGCATGGCCGCGCGCACGGCGGCGGTTAACGCATGGTCACGGGCTATCACCAGGAAGACGTTCATGCTTCCACCCTTTCGCTACGGTCGCCACTATGCACGAGAGGCAGGGCGATGCTGAATGTCGTGCCTTCACCGGGTTTGCTCTCAATGCCTATCTCGCCTCCGTGCTCGGAAACAATGCGTTGAACCACGGAGAGACCCAAACCGCTACCGTCGGCCTTGGTCGTGAAGAAGGGTGTGAAAAGCTGGTCGAGGTGCTCGGTGGGGATACCGCACCCGGTATCGGAAATGTAGACCCACACGCACGCCACGTCCAGCATCATGGCGCCATCCATCGGAAGATTGGCGCGGCCCGGGCGTACCCGGACGGTGAGCGTTCCCCCTTCCTCCTCTTCCTCCATGGCTTCCAGCGCGTTGAGTATAAGATTGAGAAACAATTGGTGCATCTTCTGTTCGTCGGCACGAACCGGGTCGGTCTGGCCGGAAAAATCGACCATAACCTCGATTCCCGCCTTGCGGGTTTGGTTGGCCACGAGCGCCAACACATCCGACAGGATGGACTCGATGTTCTGATCGGCTAAAACCACGGGCTTGGGCCGCGCAAAATTCAACAGGCGCGTCACGATCCCGTCGATGCGCTGTACCTCGGGCGGCACCACCTCGGCAAAAGTCTTGCGAAAATCCTCGTCGGCGAAGCGATCCAGGAGAAGTTGCGTGAATGTCTTGATCGACTGCAAAGGATTCTTGATTTCGTGGGCCATGCCCGCCGCCATGGTGCCAATGGAAGTCAGCCGGTCGGCGCGGCTTACGTTGGATTCCAGGCGTTTGATCTGCGTCAGGTTGTAGACAAGCACCATGGCACCCACCCGCTCCCCATTCTCGCCTTCCAGGTTGGACGACGAAATGGCAACGGGAATGCTTTCCCCTGAAGGCCCCGTGATATTCATCTCAAGGTCGCTGACATTGCTTCCGTGTCGAAAGGTTTTTCGCAATACTTCCTGAACCTGGGGGGCCAGTTCGGAGATATGCTGACCGGGCCGAATGCCGCCCAGCAGTTCCTCGGCCTCCTGGTTCACCGTCGTGACAATACCGTCCGCGCCCACCGCCACCACGCCGCCACGCATGCTCGCCATCACCCGCTCCATGTGCAGGTTCAGCTTTTCGATCCGTTCATAGAGACGCGCGCTTTCAATGGCGGTCGCCAGGGGAACCGCCAGCGTGCCGAACATCTGCACGTCCTCGCGGGTATAGGGATCCCGGTTGAGCTTCTCCCCCAAGGCCATGATGCCGATCAGCCCCTTGGTGGTGCGCAATGGCGCCAGCAGATAGGCGTCGATCTCGGCCATCCGCTTGGCCACCTCGACGCGATGCGGTTTGGGACGCCCCAAGAGCAATTGCTCAAGCACCAGCGGACGGGGGCGCCCCTCCAGGTACCGGACAAGCGTGCGTTGTTCCAGGTCCATTTCGGCGGCATGCACGGGATCCGTGCTGTAGGCTATTTCCAGGCGCCCATCACAACGCGCGTCCAGCAACAAGACATGAATCCTGCTGACACCGATGGTGTTCTGGATGTCCTTTGCCACGTGGGCAAGCAACTCGTCGGGCCGAACAAAATGGATAACCTCGCGGCTGATACGTTCGATCAGGGCCTTGGCGTCATAGCGGCGCCGTGCCACGATGCGGTCGAGAATCAGTTGGATCCGCTCACGCACCGGCTGGAGCACCACGGCAATCACCGCCGCCGCCAACGCCGTTGAGAGCAATCCCAGTTCCTTGCCGTCCGTTCCCGCCATCAACCAGGGCACCAGGGACACGATGATAAGGAAAACGGCGATGACAAAGCCTGTCAACAGCGCGTAAGCGGTTGTCCTGTTAAGGAGTCCCCACACGTCCAACAGGTGGTAGCGCACCATGGAATAGGCCAGGCCGGCCACCATAATCAGCATGAAACAAGGGCCGTAGACCTGAAGCGAACCCATCTTAAGCACGGGCGCGAGCACATTGGTCGCCACGGCCAGCCCCGAACTCAAGTGAAAGGAAATACAGACGTGCTCCACCTGTCTGCGCTGCAAGCCCGAGGTCACCTTGAGCTTGCTCAACAGATTCCATGAACTGAAACAAAAACAGATGACCACCAGCGCCACGTAGAAATGGAATACCGGGCCGTAATCGTCCGTAACCGGCGGCCCATCGGGAAATACCGTGATTCCCTTGATATACCAGGGCGTGTTGGCCAGAAAAACGAGCGCAACAGCACCGCCGTAAAGCAGCCAAAGCACGGACCGAACGCCTTGCAGGCGCTGGAAGGGAAACAGCGCGAGAAAATGGTAAATGGCCGCGGGAATGAAACTCGCCACGGAGAACGTGACAATCATCCAGAAACGGGCCGAGGACTCCGTGTGGCTGTGGACAATGAAAAGCACCCCCACCGACCAAGCGGCCAGCAACAGGCCGAGCCCCGCGAAAACACGGTGGGTGCGTTTCCCGGGGTTGCGAAAAAACACGATGGCCGCCAGGGCACAACTGCACGCCGCGGAGGCCACGAGCAATGCGCTGGTGATGTGTGTCTGTCCAAGGTTGTGCATCAAGCCACTCGTCTAAGCACCGTCGCGCTGTGGGTTCCGCCGAAACTCATCGCCGTCACCAGCGCGGTCCCAATGTCATTCAACCGCGCGTGATGGGGAACGTAGTCCAGGTCGCATCGCGGGTCAGGTTCATCAAGATTGAGCGTGGGGGTAACAACACCTTCAGACAAGGTGCAGAGGGCCGCACCGACGCCCAGCAATCCACCCGCGGCATAGGATTGCCCCACCATGGATTTCACCGCCGAGACGGGAACGCGATACGCCCGGTCACCGAGAACGCGCTTGTAAGCGCTGGTCTCGCAGCGATCATACATATCAAGCGAGGCACCATGGGCCTGAATGTAGTCCACGTCATCCGACGAAAGACCGCCATCCAACAGTGCGGCCTCGCAGGCCCGGGCAAGCGCCCGCCCTTCCGGATCCAGAATGAGCGGATTCCGCGCTTCCGCCGTGGAACCGTTCCCTGCCACTTCGGCGAGAATCCGGGCGCCACGGGCGCGCGCCGTGTCTTCCCGCTCAAGCACCAGCGCACAGGCCGCCTCGCTGAGCACGATGCCATCGCGGTAGCGGTCGAAAGGCCGCATGGCCTTGGCCGGCTCGTCGTTCCGCTTGGAGAGAATGCCCAGGGAACATGCCGCGACGATGGATTCCATGAATATGGGGCACTCCGTGGCCCCCACGAGCGCGGCATCGGCCCTGCCATGCCGTATTTGCTCGGTCCCCCAGGCCAGCACGTCCAGTCCCGTGGCGCAGCCGCTGGAAATGGTCATGGCCGGCCCGCGCAAACCGATGTCGATGGTCACGTGTACCGTGGCGGAGTGGCCCGAAAAGGCCGAGGAAGCAAACTTGCTCACCTTCTTGTAACCGCCCGACCGGTAGGCATCCATGTAGGTCTTGTACATCTCGTTGGGCGAACCCACACTCGTGCCCATGGCGCCCGCCAGCCGCTCGCTGTCATACCCCGCCTTCGCCAAATCCCCGTCCGCCACCGCCAATCGCGAGGCCGCTACGGCCTGGTGCACATGGCGGTGCCAGTTCTTCAATGTCCTCTTTGACATGAAGTCGGCCGGATCAAAGTCCCACAACTCACCGGCAATCTGGTTCGGCAAATCACTCGCATCAAAACGCTGAATCCGCCGTATACCGCTTCGTCCCGCGCGGATGGCGTCCCAATAGGGACGGCGCCCGATGCCGTTACAGGCCAGTATCCCCAGTCCCGTGATGACCACGGAAGGCGGGGTGGGGCGGTGCATGTGGATATTTATCGCCATGATATGATCAATTCCCCACCGCTTCGAGCGCGGGAGTGTACGCCAGACGGCCCAAGCGCCGGACCGGCCACATCACGCTCGCGTTAAACTCGTCCACCAAACTTCGCAAACCCCGCACGTCGCCCCGCGCCAGCAGGCTGGACAGCATGAAATCATACGCACCCTCGTCGCCGCCGTAGCCCGACAACTTCGCCATCATCGCGGTGTATACGGTGCCACACCGCGCCACGCCGAGTTGTTGCATCTGCTCCCCCAGCCTCTCCCGGGCCTCCATGATACGTCCCACCGTCCATCCGCGCATCCGGTAGGGAAGTTCCGAAGTCATTGTGCCGCCCCTGCTTCGGCAAGCGGCCGCTTTCAGCCACCGAAGGACGGACCGTTGACTGACCCTGAAGCCATAGGCGCCGGGATGTTGCCACCACCTCCCACCCTCGCTCAGCCCGGGCAACTCCAGGGAAGCCGTCTCGGGGCGGCATCGCCGCAAGAAGCGCAACGTTTCTTCGAGGGTGTGGTAATCATCATGCGGACAAGGATAAGTCAGTCCCGCGTGGGCCGGTATCCCGGCGCCACGACAAGCACCCACATGCGCCTCGATACGGCTCATGCCATGACCGCTGCCGTAAAAGTCGTCCTGAAGCCGCTGGCTTCCCGTGTAAACCTCGAAATGCAGGGCTTCGCATCCGGCACGGCGCAACATCGGATAGGCATGCAGCGCCTCGCTTCCCGGACAGGCCCTGGCACTGAAAGGGAAATGACAACCATGTTCCAACAGCTCACGCGCCATGTTTTCCTGACACGAAACGCCGGGGGACAGCCCGGAAATGTGAAACGCGGCGCCGCCCCATGCCTTCGCAACGGCCTCCATCTCCTCGCGCGCGCGACACGCGACCCCGGCCCCCGGTTGCCGCGTGTGCCACCCTCCGAAACCGGAAACACCCGACGCATAGGGGAAAGGACCAACCGGAAACAGCAGTATCTTCTCCTCCCGGGACAGCGCGGGATATACCGCGGAGTCATAGATTGGACCGGGCATCCAGCCATCGCAGGGGGAACGTTGCTGCGTGGTTCGGATGCGGCCGTCTTCCCGGTAGACGAGGAACGGTACGGCGGACCACTCCGCCGGCTCAGTAATTCGAGACGCAAGGAAAGGGAAAACCCCGGCGGGATCACCCTTGATAACACCATCGAAGTCTTCCGCCGCGAGAAGGGACAAGCCGCCAAAACCCGTGACAAAGGGACCTGCCAGAAACAGGCGCGACACCCTCTTATGTGCGCGGAGCTTCCGTCCCACGTGCAGGGCTTCCCCGAAATCCGAGCGGGTGCGCACGTACAACACAGTGAAGTCCAGGGGGGGCAGGGCCGCAATGGCGGCCAAAAGGTGGGCCGTGCGGTCTTCCTTGCGACTGCGGCGGGCGTTCTGGATGGAAAAGGTTTCGATGGAGGACAAAGTGCCATAGTCCAAGATCCGCGTCCAGTGACCGTCCGCCAGCAAAGCGGAAGCGGCGCGGGCCAAATCGCGCTGAGGCATCAGATGGGCGGGTTCCAACGGAAAACCCGGAAGATGCACGAGAATGCTTCGCGTGGTCATAACCACTCCTTGCCACATGGTCAGCCCGTAATCGAATACCACAATATATAGCCCATAACAAAAGATGGATACTATATATCGACTGCATAGTAGCACGGACACCATATCCATGCAAGTCAGAAATAGACACCGCAAGATATGGCTCACCCTTTCTCGTTGCTGCTCCTGTAAACCCTTTCAATGACGTGCGTTACATGAATCTCTCCCAATTCATCTTTTCCCTGTCCCGATGCCTTGAAGTCGCCTAAACCGGACACCTTTCGTCAAGCTGTGTCTGTTTTGACACTACCATGCAAAAACCGCCGCAAACACACAGGCCTTGGTGGGCGTCGATTCTTTTCTATTCTGTTCATTCCCTTCCCCCTTTTTGCGAATATCTCGCACGAAAGGCTGGAAAATGCTATATTGGGCTCGAAATGGAGAGCAAAAAAACCGAGGGACCAATATGCTGAAACGCTTTATGGAAAACCTTCTCGGTGGCGCGGAACATCCTTCACCGGCCCCCGACATCCGGCTGCCTTTGGCAACCTGTGTCGTGCTCCTCGAAGCGGCTCGCGTAGATGAATCTTTCACGAAGGAGGAACGCCGTCAAATCATAAAAACCCTGCAGAAACGCTTCGCGCTGACCGGGGAAGAGGCCGACGAGCTCTTGGCGGAGGCCTCCCGGGCAAGCCGGGAAAGCGTGGGACTGTTCCGCTTCACGCGGGCCATCAACGAGGGGTTTTCGCCGGCGGAAAAACGCGCAATCATTGAGGAGGTCTGGCGGATTTTCTACTCCGACGGCACCCTCACGGGCCATGAGGACCACCTTGCCCACCAACTTGGCAAGTTGCTGAATCTGAACCATCCACAGTTGATGGACGCGAAAATGAAGGCGTTCAAGGAGGCCCGCCGGGAGGGAATATAGGGGAAGGGTACATGGCCGTCATTCCATATTCGGCCTTGGCCCGGCCCTTGGTGCCGTCGCCATCATCCCCGGACCCACGGGAGTCGAACAATGAACTGGCTTTTCCCATCGCTTGTCGCTTCGTTGACAAGCTCGCTCCTGTTGACCTTCATCTACTGCTACCTGTTCCGGCAGGAACGTGACCGTGCCCTCAAGATCTGGGCCTTTGCCTGGGCGGCATACACATTTCGTCTCGTGTTCATGCTCGCCATAACCGCGTATGACAAGCACCCCGTCCTGCTCATTGCCAATCAATGCAGCGCCCTTCTCTTCGGTATGCTGTTGCTGTGGGGCGCGTGCCTCTGGGCCAACCGCACGATGGTCAAGCACTGGGTTCTGCCTTTCGTGCTGTGCGCCATCTGGATCGTGGCCGCCACCCTCTGGGAACTGCCTTTCCTCCCACTCGCCCTTCCAACCTTCATCTTTCTGGGGATCGTGTCCATCTGGACTGGTATTGTCATTTTACGAAGCGGAAAAGGCGCCGGTATTGGCGCGGGTTTTACCGGCTGGACACTCATTCTCTGGGGCGTGCATAAGTTTGATTACCCTCTTCTGCGCCCCGTCGAATGGTTCGCCCCCTGGGGGTATCTCCTGGCTTCATTCTTCGCCCTCGCCACCGCCGTGGGAATGCTGCTGCTTTATTTCGAGAAAACCCGCCAATCTCTGTCGCAAAGCGAGAAACGCTTTCAACAGTTGTCCGACGCCACCTGGGAGGCCATCGCCATTCATGATCAAGGGGTGATCCTGGAGGCGAACAAGCAGTTTTTCCAGATGTTTGGCTATGAACCAGAAGAACTGATCGGGCGGGAAAGCATTTCGCGAACCACCACGGCGGAATCGAACGAGTACATTCGCCAACAGATAAACTCGGGTGGCCGGGGGCCTTACAAAGCCATGGGCAAAAGGAAAGACGGCACGGAATTTCCCATGGAACTTCGCGTCCGTGACTTGGACTACCTTGGGCGACGGATACGGGTCGTGGCGATTCGGGACATGACGGATCAAGTGAGCGTGGAGGAGGCGTTGCGTGAGAGCGAGGCGGCGGAGCGACGCTTTGGGGAACGATTGGCCGCCCTGCATGAAGTGTCCAACGAGTTGTCCCTGGTAAATGCCCTGGACGATTTGTGGCGCCGTGCCATCGAACTGGGAAGAAGCCGCCTGGGCTTCGACCGTCTGGGCATCTGGCTTCAAACCGACACACCGGACGTGCTGCGTGGCACTTACGGCACGAACCTGGAGGGACGCCTGACGGACGAACATCATCTGGGAAGGCCATGTAACCCCGATTCGGCGGTGGCGCACGCACTCAGACAGAAGACGAACTGCTACTACACCGAAGACGACTTGCTGCTCGATGACGACATGCAAGATGTCATCGGGCGCGTTGCCCGCGCGGTTGCACCGCTTTGGGATGGGGTGGATGCCATTGGCGTCATTTCCACAGACAACCAACTTCGGCGGGAACCAATTACGGAGAACGACCGCCGTCTCCTGACGATCTACGCCGCGACATTGGGGCATCTCGCCGCGCGGCTCCGTGCCGAAGAGGACCGGGAACAACTCCGGCAGCAGATCGAGTTCGTTCTCGGCGCGACACGAACGGGACTGGATATCATTGACAGCGCGTTCAATATCCGTTATGTCGACCCTGAGCGAAAAAAATTGTATGGACCTATCGGCGACAAAAAATGCCACCATTATTTCATGGATCGTTCATCCCCCTGCCCCGGATGCAGCATAGAGGAAGCAATGGAGACCAAGGCGCCTTCGGTTCGTGAATACACGATAGCGAAAGAGAATAACCGTACCGTCCAAGTCACGACCATACCGTTCCAAGCTCCCGACGGCCAATGGCTCTTCGCGGAAGTGAGCGCGGACATTAGTGATCGTAAACAGGCCGAAGAGGGTCTGCGGAAGGAAACGGATTTCCGTGATACGCTCGTGCAGACTTCTCCGGCTTTTATTGTCGCAATCGACACCAAGGGCAGAATAAAGATGATGAACCAGTCCATGCTCTTGGCCTTGGGCTATACCGAGGAAGATGTGCAAGGCAAGGACTATATCCAAATCTTCATACCCGAAGGAGACCGGGAGGTCGTGGCCGCAATCTTCGACCAACTCTCACGGGTCGGTAAACCCACCGTCAATGAAAACCGCGTCTTGACCAAAGACGGCCGAGAACGCATTGTTGAGTGGCATGGGAAAGCCATCTTGGACAAGAGCGACGGCGTGGATTTCTTCGTCGGTGTGGGCATGGACATTACCGAGCGCAAACGGGCCGAAGTGGAGCGGGACAGGCTGGAGGCCCAGTTGCGACAGACGCAGAAAATGGAGGCGGTGGGGCAACTGGCCGGCGGTGTGGCGCATGATTTCAACAACCTCTTGCAGGCCATCCTGGGCTATGGTGATCTGGCGTTGGACGAGGCCGGGCCGAACAGTGCCGCCGGTGAATCCATCATGGAAATACTGCATGCAGGCAACCGCGCCAAGACCCTGGTGCGTCAGCTACTGGCCTTCAGCCGCCGACAGGTACTCGACATGTCGGATATTAACCTTAACGAGGTGGTCGCCGACTTGCTGAAAATGATCCGACGCGTT
>JAJRTN010000011.1 GCA_024278275.1 Candidatus Hydrogenedentota bacterium | reverse complement strand
TGCCCGGTCTTGGACAGGCCCCTTAACCGGGCAACAGGAAAACGGGAGACCTGATCCCCAAAAAAGGTGTTTTCAGAAGGAAAGAACCCTATTCTATGCGGGTCGAAGCGTTACGGCGATTCTGTCTTGGACAGCAGTGAATGACGAACTTCGGTTTTGGCCTGGCCGGGGGGGGGGAGGACCGTGAACGGCTACACTTTTTGGTTCCGGCTCCGCCGGGTTAGGGCCATGGTGGGCCAAGGCCCACCGTACTATTTCCGTACAGCCCCGAAAGGGGCGGCAGCCTGTAGCCGTGGGTGAGCGCAGCGAACCCACGGTCAGGTCGTTCTCAAAGTCGATAGCCCCGAAGGGGCGATAGTCCCCCTGGCGTTCACATGGTCTCCCGGGAACCGTTTCAGGCAAAAAAATGATAGCGATGGCGCCGGATTGCTGCACCCCTTCGGGGCTTGGGTATATTGCGCACGGCAACCGTGGGCTCGCTGCGCTCACCCACGGCTACGGACTATCGGCCCTTCGGTCCTGAATGGGACACAACCCCAAAAACAACTTCCTACCCATGGTAGGCGCTCGTGACTAAATCGACAATGAAGGGTGGGCCTTGGCCCACCACGTCTGAACATTGACAAGAGGAACGCAACGCCGTGCGAACAGGGCTGTGGTGGGCCAAGGCCCACCACTTTCATCCTACTTCACCGCCCGTGTAATCAACATGGCCCAGTCTTCACCGGGTTCTCCCGGCGGGGAACCGAGGGGCACTTCGCCACCGCCTTGGATTCGCGCCGCCTTGCCCTCGAAGCGACCGGTCCGGGGGTTGAACCACCGTTGTTCAAAGGCTCCTTTGGCCGAGGCCAGGTTCAACGCTCCCGTGCGCTCGGTGGACGGCAGGTAGACGACATAGCAGACGTTTTCCCGGGCGAAGACCTGCCCGGTCACGATATTGTTCTTGCCCTGGTATTCCGCCGCGCCGGTAAGGAGGTGGTCGGCGGGCGTCATTTCCCAGAAGGGCAGGTTTTCTTCCAGGAAACGCCGGGCGTGGGTCAGGTCCCGCCAGAGCGCGTCATAGACCCGAAAATCATCGGTTTGGAGGAGGGTGGCCAGGATGTACTCCAACCCACCGCCGGAGAGATAGATGGGCCAGGTGTATTCCTTCCGGAGACGGTCCGCGTCTTCCGCTCGGGCGGTGTCGGGGAAGAATTCGTCCATGCCGATGACGAGGGGCCGACCCGCGTCGCGGGATTTCTTGCGCCACCGCTCCACCACGTCAATCTTGTTCACCTGGAAGGAAGTCACCATGAAAAAAGGGTCACCCAGGAAAGGCGCCCAGGCCTTGTCCACGTCGCCCGCATGATGCACCGTGATGGGGTGCTCGTAGGGGTCCATGGCCCGAAGGTAACGCGCATAGTCCTTCACCAAATTGGGAGCCAGCGGAAAGACGATATTGTATTCCTCGCACAGGTTCCATTGGAGGGCGGGGTAGTGACCGAAACGGGCGGCCATTTCCCGGTAGTAGAGCTTGCGCTCCACGCCCAGTTGGCCGTCGTCCAGTTCACGCTTGTTGGGCTCCTCCGCTTCGTTCAGGACGACGTGAAGCATGATGCCCTTCCGCTGGGCATGTTCAAACACGATGCCCCACTGGTGCAGTTTGGCCAGATCGAAATGGAGGTTATCGTTCTTCGGGCTGCCTTTGCCGTCAATGGAGCCCAGGTAAGGATGGACATTCCGGCCGTCCCCGCCGATGTTCATGGGGAGTAAGTAGAGGCTGTTGACGCCCGCGGAGGCCAGGTAATTCAATGCCCCGATGATGCCCTTGCCTTTTCCCTCGTCCCAGTCCGGATCGCCCTCGCGCCAATCGCGCACGTGGTTCGCATAGGTGTGGCCGGCGCGGGGCGTGTTGACGAAACCCGCATAGGCCAGGAAATCCTCCGGGCTGTCCGTTCCGCCCTTGATCCAATAAGGGCAGTCAGCAAACTTCAGGTAATGCTTCCCCACGTAGGCGAGCCGTCCCCAGCGGTAGAAGCCGGGGGCGGGTTCTTTCTGTTCCGTCACCGTGAAATGACCTTCCGCCCCGTCGAAGGCGGTGGCCTCGCCCGCATCCTTGTCGAGACTCACGGCCACGGCCTTGCCCTTTCGGAAGACGGCGCGGAATTGCCAATCGCCCGTTTCATCGGGAGAAAAAACGACCCGCCATACGTTGCCCGACAGGCCACCTTCCCCGTCGCCGGCAAAGAATCCCGGCACCTCACGCGTGGCGCCGGACGGCGCCTTGAAAGCAACTTGCAGACGGTAATCGAGAAAGGGATTCGGCGCCGTGTCGGCAGCCTTCGCCTTAGGCCCGGAGAAGTCGATGGTGAGAGGAAGCCATTTCTCCCGGCTTCCGGTGACACAGGGGGCCTTCGGGTCGTATCCGCAGGCCTGGGAAAAAAGCCCGAGCGCCTGGTTCATTTGGGAATCGCGTTTACCGCCCTCCACGGCGCCCCAATTTCCCTGGGCGCAGATGAGCGCGGCGTTCAGGCTGGGGCTGAAAGCCGAGGAGTTTCCGCCCGCGCCGATGGACATGACCAGGTCCTTGGGCGCGTCGGGCCAGGTGAGCGCGTCGGGGTGCAGGCGGCCCGTGTCGTTGAACCACCAGTTGAAACCGTAGATGCCGGGGCCCTGTTCGCTGAAGTGATTCGAGCCCCCGCCATAGGAGCCGATGCCCAGGTAGTCGTCATCCTTGCCGTCATGGACCGACTGGGGCAGGTCCTTGGGCGTTTGGGGGCGCATGTAATCATCGAAATAGTGGCGCGGCAGCAGTTGGCGTCCCGCCCAGTTTCCCTTGTGACACCAGAACCAGGCCAGGCGCGAAAAGTCGCGCACCGACGCGCTCAGCCGGTGGTTGGGACCGAACCACAGGCCGTCCTGGAAATTCAGGGGACCCAACCGTTTCGGCGAAGCAGCCACTTCATTACCGTGGGCCTTGAAGACCTTTCCGAAAAGCGTCTTCTGGTAAAGCTGAATAGCATAGTCGTTGTAAGACCACGCCTCGCCCGCGCCTTCGGGCCGGGCATAGCCGCTGCTCATGGCGCCCAGGTGCCGGAAGGTGATGTCCTGGTGTCGGGGTTTGAGTTTCCAGCCGAAATCGGCGATGGGCTCATCCACGCTCTTCACCAGGCCCTCCTCGATGGCAAAAAAGAGCAGGGTGCTGATGACGGGCTTGGCCGAGGACAGCCAATCGCCCAGTTGGGCCTGGTCGCGCCATTGTTTGACGATGTAGCCGTCCTTGATGACACAGCCCCGCCCCCCCAATTCCCGGGCAACCTTGTCCAGTTTCGCGGCGTCCACGCCCAATTGTTCCGGGGTTCGCACCTCCCAGGCCGCCTTCGGGTACACCGTCGTTTCGTCCGCAAACACTGAAAAACAGCAGATGCCCGTGAGCAAGGCCACGGCCAGCCCCGTAACCAGGGTGTTCATTCTTCCAGTCCTTTATGTTCTTGCGGTAGTTGCAAGACCAGGCTCCTGCAACCGTTCACGAATGTTCCAATCCGCCACCGCGAGGGAGCCCCCAGCCACCGTGGCATCCAGCGCCTGGGTCGGTGCCGCGGTTTGACCCGATTGCCATGTGTCCCTGCACTTTCGCAACAACGCCTTTTCTCTTTCTTCCCACTTCCTGCAACTTCTTGCAACGCTTCGTTCTTCGCGATCTGGAGCAGCGCGTGCGCCGCTTTACTGCCGGGCATACAGCCTCCTTCCCTCACGCAGACTGACCGCCACAACATGACTGGGTTCGTCTCGCCATTCCTCCACTTCGTGCTGCGTGTAAATGAGAATATCCTTGGTCACGGGAAAACCCGCCAATCGCCGGTAAAGACGTCCGGTCAATCGGCGGCGAAAGCGGCGCGTCTCCTCCGAATCGGGCATCACCACCAGGAGATCCACGTCGGATCCGGCGTGTTCCGTCCCCTTGGCACGGGAGCCGAAAAGGATCACCTCGTCCGGATCGACCTCCGCCACAATGGTATCCGTCATCGACTGTAGCAACGCTTCGTCCATGGTACACCCTTTCACAACCGGGCTGATTATCGCAGAAGCCCGTTCCATCGGCAACCCCCGGTCGGGACGGTCCCCGGAAGGCTCCCGGACATGTGCCACGGGCCAATGACCATTCACGTCTATCCGGCGTAGCGGGCGCGGAGGAGGGCCTCGATGCGCTTCAGGCGGTGCGTGTAGGTGTGTTCGCAGAGGATGCGCTTCCTGGCCCGTTCGGTGATGGCCACGCGCTCGGCCGGGTGGGCGCGGTAAAACCGCAACCGGGACACCAATTCCTCGTGGTCCTGGTAGGTGGCCACTTCTTTCTCCACATCGAAGAGATCCGCCAGGGCGTCCTGGTGGTCCGTGAGGAGAAACCCGCCCGCCGCGGGACAGTCAAAGACGCGCTGGTTTACCGTGGTCGCCATTTGGATGCTGGTGGTGTTGAGATTCACCGCGCAATCCCGGTAGAAACGCGGTAGTTCGCCGGTGTAGTGGATGGGCGGGCCATGGTGGGGTACCAGCGTGGCCCAGGCATCATCGCCGCGCATCACGGCGCCCTCGGGCGCCACCGCGCGCGCCATGGCCTCCCGGAGCCGCCGGGTGCCTTCAATAAAGCACACCATTTCAACATGCCGCCGGGCCTCGGCGTCGAGGGTGGCCGCCACGTCCGGCGCCAG
The DNA here is from genome assembly GCA_024278275.1 of Candidatus Hydrogenedentota bacterium. Classification (GTDB taxonomy): domain Bacteria; phylum Hydrogenedentota; class Hydrogenedentia; order Hydrogenedentales; family JAJRTN01; genus JAJRTN01. The sequence continues at coordinate 7,517 of JAJRTN010000011.1, read as the reverse complement.
CATGGCGTCCACCCCCCGGGCGAAACGGTCCCGCGTGACACGGCCCGCCTCAAAGGCCCGAAGGACCGCCCTTTCCAGTTCCGGCCGTTCCCGCAGCCACCCCCACTCCCGTTCCGCGAAGTCCACCATGGAATTGCCCACGAAAGCGGGGGCGTCCTCCCAATGGGCGGCGGGCGGGGCGTTAAAGACCGCGGTGTCCGCGGCGAGGGGCATCACGTGGGCCTCCGCGAACCCACAATCCAGCAAGTACGCCCTGTAGGCACGTTCCCAGGTGAGGGCCACGGCATACTCCGAGGCGTAATGCGTCCGCCCCATGAGAATGGTGCGCGGGTCATCCACGAACCAGGTCACGTAGGGCACCCGCAGATCCGCGAAGAGCCGCGCGAAGAGTCCCGATTCGTCCATGCCGCTCAGGTTGATGGAGAGGATGAAATCGGGGCGAAACTCGACCAATGCCGTGAGAAGCCCCTCCACCTGGTCCCGGGGCATTTTCCCCTGCATGTGGACGGGCACGTGGCGAAGGTCCCATCCCATGGCCCGCGCCGCACGGATGCAGGCGGTGTCGAGCCAGTAGCGGCTTTCCAACACAAGCATTCGGGGGACGGCGGCGGTCAGCTTGCGGTAGGACATGAGCGCCCGCAGCCGTGGCGATACTTCGAGCCGGGGCAGTGCCCCGGGGCTGCTGGGTTGCTGCGTACTCAAGGTTGCTGCTGTTCTCCACGCCATGCGGCACAACATGGTTGCGCGTGCCGCCGGTCCTCGTGTATACAGGCACCCATGGTAGGCGGGCGGATGACGGCGCGTCAATGTGGCATGGTCCGGCACCGAAGTTCAACGTTCCGTGAAACGGCGATGAGGCTGCTCCAGGGTTCCATTCGGCGGCATCCGCCTTGACCGCATACACCCAGGGAGTTACGAAAACATGGATTTTTGCAGTACGATTCTGGCGGTGGTTCTGGCTTGCCTGGCCGGGGTGGCCCTTCCGGCGCGGGCACAGGATGACCACACCTGTTTCCAGATAGCTTCCCCTTATGTGCCCGAGGTGGACATTGGGTCGGATGTGGCCATCGTGTACGGGGTGAATGCCTCTTTTGCCGACCGCGCGGCCCTGTGGCGGGAGAAGGGCTATGCCGTGGGCATGATGACGGGCATCGCCTGGGGCAGTTATGACGACTACTACCAAACCCCGGACGGTCTCAAAACCTCCGAGATACAGACCACGAAGTCGGGCCGGCTATACATGCACGGCAACAGCAAGACCGTGGGCTACAACGTGCCTTCGGCCGACTACGTGGCGTATATCAAGCGCCATATTGACCCCGCGATTGACGCCGGAGTGCGGTCGATCTATTTCGAGGAACCCGAGTACTGGGCCGTGACCGGCTGGAGCGAGGGCTTCAAGAAAGAGTGGTCCAAGATGTACGGGGTGCCCTGGGAGGCGCCCGACGCCGGCGTGGATGCCCAGTATCGCGCGAGCCGCCTCAAGTATGAGCTCTATTTCAACGCCCTCCGCGAGGTGATGGCCCATGTGAAACGGCGCGCCGCCGAGAAGGGCATTACCATCGAGTGCCACGTGCCCACCCACAGCCTTATCAGCTATGCCCAGTGGCGCATCGTGAGTCCGGAATCGCACCTCATGGATTTGCCCGACATGGATGGCTACATCGCCCAGGTGTGGACCGGCACCGCGCGGTCGCCCAACGTATACCGCGGCGTGACCAAGTCGCGCACCTTCGAGACCGCCTATTTCGAGTACGGCCAGATGCTTGCCATGGTCCGCCCCACGGGGCGCAAGGTCTGGTTCCTGACCGATCCCGTGGAGGACAACCCCAACCACGGCTGGGACGACTATAAGCTGAACTACGAATGCACGGTTATCGCGTAGCTTCTGTGGCCCGAGGTGAGCCGCTTCGAGGTGATGCCCTGGCCCGACCGCATCTTCCTGGGCAAGCGACCCCGGACCGAGGCCGACATCCAGGGTGGGGAACGCGTGGGGATTCCCGCCGACTACGCCACCCAGATCCTGACCGTCATCAACGCGCTGAACGACATGGACCAGGCGGACATCCGCCTGGACGCGGGAACGGGGGGGATCGGCGTCGTGGTCTCGGACACACTCATGTTTCAGCGCGCGGCGCCCACGCCGAGCGATCCCTGGTTGGGGGGCTTCTTCGGCATCGCCATGCCGCTCCTCAAGCATGGAATCCCCGCCCAGGTCCTTCAACTGGAAACCATTGGACAGCCGGGCGCCCTTACCCCGTTCAAGGTGCTCTTTCTCACTTACGAAGGCCAGAAACCCCTGTCGCCCGCCTATCACGAGGTGTTGGCCCAATGGGTGCGCGACGGGGGGGCGCTCATCTATATCGGCGATGGTTCCGATCCCTACCACGCGGCGCGGGCCTGGTGGAACCAGGAGGGGGCCAATTCCGCGAAAGCCTGCGATGATCTCTTCCGGCTTCTTGGGGTTACGACGGCGGAGCACGCGCCGCAGCCGGTGGGCAAGGGCTTCGTGCGTATTCTCCGTGATTCCCCCACGGCCCTGCAGCAACGGACCGAAGGCGCGGCCACCGTCATCGACCTTGCCCGCGAAATGCTGGCGGCCCGGGGCGACGTGTTGAAAACACAACACTACCTGGCGCTCCGTCGCGGCCCCTACGTGATTGCCTCCGTGCTGGACGAGTCGGTGTCGGGGACTCCCCTGCGGCTTTCGGGGAACTATGTTGATCTCTTCGACCCGGCCCTTCCTTACGTGACGGATCGCGTGTTGAAGCCCGGAGAACGGACCCTTCTTTATGATTTGGACTGGCTCGAAAAGCAGGGCATCCCGGTGAAGGTTGCCGCCGCCGGCGCCCGTATCCGGGCGGAAAGCGTGGAAAAGGGGGTGCTTCGTTTTACCGCCCGCGGCCCCGCGAAGACCTTCGGGTGCGCCCGAATACGTCTTCCGCGCGCTCCAAAGTCGGTCGGCACGTCCGGGGAGGACCCGGTCACGTCGCGCTGGGATGAAGCCTCCTCGACCCTTTGGCTGCGTTTTGGAAACCAGGCGCGTGACATGGAATTCACGGTCGAATTCGGGGACGGTACGGACATACAATGAACACGGCGGCCTTGTGCCATAAGCGGGAATCTGCTACAGTCCGCCCGTGCGTTTGAAGCAATCGGAGTTGAGCATGATCGAACCCAAATTCATTGAACTGATCGCCGGCGAGGTCAACGCCAGGCCCGCGCAGGTCGCCGCCGCCATCGAGTTGTTTGACCGGGGCTCCACGGTGCCTTTCGTCGCCCGTTACCGCAAGGATGTCACGGGAAATCTGGACGAGGTGAAACTCGAAGCCATCGAAACACGCAACATCCAGTGCATTGCGTTGATCAACCGGCGCGACGCCATCCTGGGCAATATCGCGAAGCAGGGCAAGCTCACCGATGAGCTTCGGGCGCGGATTGAAGCGGCCGAGGATCAGACGACCCTCGAAGACCTCTACCTGCCCTTCAGGAAACAACGTCGGACCAAGGCAAGCGTCGCGCGCGAACGTGGTCTTGAACCCCTGGCTGACTTTCTTTGGGCGCAGGTGCCGGGTGACCAGACCATCGAATCCCACGCCGCGCCCTTTATTGATTCCTCGAAGTCGATCAGTTCACCGGAGGAAGCGCTCGAAGGCGCGCGCCACATTCTTTCCGAGCGCGTGGCCATGGACGCCGATGTACGGGCTTTCCTGCGCGACAGCATGCGAAAGCAAGGTAAGGTCAAGGCGTGCGCCACGAAAACCGCCGAGGGGCAGCGGACGAAATTCGAGGCCTACTACGACTTCACGGAAGACCTGAAGAGCATCCCCTCTCACCGCCTTCTCGCCGTGTTGCGGGGGGCGCGCATGGGCGTCTTGCGGATGGACATTGTTCTTGATGACGACGCCCTGGTCCAACAGCTTGTGGAGCGTTTTATCAAGGCGCCCGGCACGGCTTTCGAGGAGCATATCCGGCTTGTGGTGGCGGATGCCTACCGGCGGCTGCTGCGGCCCGCCATCGAAAACGAAGTGGTCGGCATGGCACGGAAAGAGGCCGACGAGGAGGCCATTCACGTTTTCCGTGAAAACGCGGAAGCCCTCTTGTTGGCCCCGCCCGCGGGACGAATCGTCGTGCTGGGGGCCGACCCGGGCATTCGGTCGGGCAGCAAGCTCGCCGTGGTGGACAACACGGGCGCCTACATCGAGAGCGCGACCATTTTTCCCACGGAACCCAAGAAGGATGAGGAGGGCGCGGAGAAGACCCTCCTGGAATTGGTCGAGAAACACGGTATCCAGGCCGTCGCCATCGGCAACGGCACCGGTTCACGCGAGTTGGCGGCCTTCATCAACGGCATCCTCAAGAAAGCGGGCAAGAAAGACGTGTTCACCGTCTTCGTGAATGAAGCCGGCGCGTCGATCTATTCCGCCTCCAAGGTGGCCCGGGAAGAATTTCCCGACCTCGATGTGACCATTCGCGGCGCCATCTCCATTGCACGCCGCCTCCAGGATCCCCTGGCCGAGCTCGTGAAGCTCGAACCGCGCACGATTGGTGTCGGCCAATACCAGCACGACGTCAACCAGAAACAGTTGCGGGAAGGACTTTACCGGACGGTGGAGTCCTGCGTGAACCGGGTGGGCGTGGACCTGAACATGGCATCCGTGGACTTGCTGAGGTATGTCAGCGGCATTCAGATGGGTACCGCCCAGAACATCGTTCAGTTCCGTACGGAACACGGCGGTTTCAAAAACCGCCGGCAACTGGCCGAGGTCTCCGGCATCGGGGAAAAAACGTACCAGCAGTGCGTGGGTTTCCTGCGGATCACGGACGGCGACAATCCCCTCGACGCGACCTCGATTCACCCGGAGGCCTACGGCGTGGTGGAACAGGTGGCACAGGCCGCCGGCCTGGAGGTGAGCGCCCTGATCCGCAACCCGGAACAATTAAAAACGCTGGACTTTGAACAGGCCAAGAACGAAATCATTGGCGATTTGACCTTGAGCGACATCCGCCGGGAACTGCTTCGACCCGGACGCGACCCGCGCAAGGAGTTCCGGGTGCCCAAGTTTCTCGAAGGCGTGGAAAAAGTGGAGGACATTGAAGAAGGCATGGAGATGGAGGGCGTTATCACCAACGTCACCGACTTCGGTGCTTTTATCGATATCGGCGTTCACCAGGATGGCCTGGTTCATCTCTCCGAACTGGCCAACCGCTTCGTTCGCGACCCACGCGAGGTCGTCAAGGTGGGCGATATCGTGCGCGTTAAGGTCATCAAGGTGGACAAGGACAACGGGCGCATCTCCCTTTCACGCAAAGCATTGCTCCCACCGCCACGTCCCCGCCATGGCCGCCCTTCAAGTCGTCAGGCCGGTTCCCCGGCGACCGACGGCCACCGGACCAGCGAACGTCCTTCCCATGGCGATGCGCCCCAACGCTCGGAGGATCGAACCCGTCCTCAACGTTCGCGAGGCGACGCGCCCCGTCGGAACAATCGGAAGCCGGATGGCGCCAAGCCCCGGCAGGACCGCCCGCCACGCAAGCCACGGCGAGACGGACAACGCGGCGGTGGTGGTGGCAAGCCCAAGACCTTTCAGAGCAGCGGACAGAGCCAGATGAACACCTTGCTGGCCGATCAGTTGGCCGCGCTGAAGGAGCAACTCAGCGGCGAGGAAAAGAAGTAGGACGCGAACAGGTAATTCCGGAAATTCAGCGGGAACGTAGAGCGGAACGTAGAGACAGCCCACAGTTATTCGGCTTTGTATCGTTCCCATGGCCCCCGTGGGAACGAGAGGTAAGCGAAGTAACGCGGCAAAGCACTCTTATTCGAAAGCCTGGACGTGTCTGTTCTTTTCTTTGCAAAGCCCAAAAGTGCTCACGAGTACGTTCAGGCTGACGCAGCCATTCACGAAAACCCGGTAGAGTTGCGTTTCCGCGCGACCGTTGGCGGCCCATGCATCCACCCCACCGAAAGGCCGCCTGAGATCCCTCACAATAACATGTTGCAAGAACGTGTCCCCGAACATCGCCAAAGTTTCCAAGAACAGCGGAGGCAGACCGCCTAATCCGCGGGAATCAGCCCGGTCATTTTCCCGTCCGGCGGCGCCTATCCGCTGGAGGAATGCGTATGCACAAATCAGGTAGCCTCAGGAGCTACCCCAATCATCTATGGAGATACAGACTTATGATTTGCTATTCGCATTTTGGACGATCCGTTCGGACTATCCGTCCTCTGGGAATTATTGCTGTGCTCGCTTCTGTGTTTGTGGCAGTTGCGATATCAGAAGCAGAGAGTACTGCTTATTCGGCTGATGGAAATGGTTGTATAAAGACAGACAACTTGCATCTTGCCGCAACTGAATCAGTTCGTGAGTTTCTGGAGTGCCTCGGTGAATCGTACTCGGGTGTCACCTTACGGGCATGTGAGGAGAAGATGTACTGTAACATATGCACATATCGGACAGATGAGGGGGCAGAGATCATGGCGGAACGAGACACTGGGATGGTGTATTACTATAGGCGAGGACGAGCATCAAAACATACCGGTTCTATTCAGAATGCTGCGGAAGCATACAACCGTGTTCGCTCGGTAATAAACCACCTCGGGTTACCTAATAATTTCCAATTGTATACAATAAAAAGCCTGCCCGATGGAAAGCATGGTAAAGAGCCAATATCTTGGCTTATTCTCAAGGATTTGAAATCTGATCCGGAACCGTACAGACTCGCCCACTTTGGAGCGGCAGTAAGCGCAGAGACAGGTGCTATTATCGATGTCATGTATCAGCCTGCTATCGAACCTGCCCCGTGCGCTACCACCGAGATCACAGACCAAATGGCATTGTCAGTCTTTCAGGGATGGTATGAAAGTATAACAATACCAGAAGGGCTAAATGTGAGCATCCATGGTTGTGATGAGATGAGAAAGGTGGTTGCCTTTCCACAGAGGCGTGGGAGTTTAATGGCGTGGAAAATGGGATTGAAGAGGCCGCCGAAAGCATCGGCTCCGTTCTATAACACGTCGTTTTACTGCTGGGAAATAGAAGTCACCATTAAAGGAGGACATCGACTGTCTTGCCATGATGATTGCACAGAAGACCATACGCGAAACGAATTGTATTGGGTAAACAGATGTACAGGTGAAGTAATAGGTGGTTACCGGGGAAGTTTTTCGGATACCCCGGTAGAATGAGTTCTTGACGCCGTCGCCGGTGCTCGGCGCGGATGACCAACTGTCGGGCGGCTACCGGGCGGCGGGCTATGGCTTCTCCATCGACGCGCCCACGGGGGGCCGCGCCACGTACAACGTGGACAATTTCCGCGTGCGGACCCTGCAGGAACTATTGGAGGATGATATGCGGAACGCCATATTGCTCGTTCTTATGGCTATATTACTAAGAGGGTGTTTGCAAAGGCCCTATGCCTTGGGGAGGGGTAACCTTTTGCTCATGAGGTTTATCATGGCGATGAGCACCATGGCTTCGCTGTTCTCGGTCAATTGCTCATAGTCCTTTGAGAGCCTT
>JAJRTN010000113.1 GCA_024278275.1 Candidatus Hydrogenedentota bacterium | reverse complement strand
GGATGGATGAGGAACACCCGAAATACGATCCCGCCATGGCCCGCAAGTTCGGTCCGCGCATCGAGGCCTATTACACCATGTGCGATACCTACATTGGTCGCCTCATGGAAAAGGCCGGCGACGACGCGGTGATCTTCGTCGTGAGCGACCACGGATCGGGCCCGACCCACTATTTCCTCGACCTGAACAGTTGGCTGCTACGCGAAGGCTTCATCACGCTCAAGAAAACCCTCCGGGTACGCTTCAAGAAGCTCCTGTGGGATCTGGGCTTCACCCCGCAGAACGCCACGCGCCTGCTCTACCCCTTCCTCCGCTTCGGCGCCCTCTTCAAGGCCAACCCGCCCGAGGCCACCCTGCGCAAGTCGTCGGGCACCATCGACATTCCCGGCATGCTCAGTCTGAACACCGACGTTGACTGGAGCCGCACCCGGGCCTATGCGCCCTTCGGTTGGAGCGGCATCTTCATCAACACGGAAGGCGTGCGGCCCAAGGGCTCCGTCAAGCCCGAAGACTACGACGCCGTGCGCGACGCCATTCTCGACAGCTACGCAAAGCTTATAAACCCCTACACGGGTAAGCCCGTGGGCGGGCCCATTCACACCAAGAAAAACACCTACGACGGCCCCTTCACGCCCTACGGTCCCGACCTCATGCCCCTGCCCCTGCCACAACACCATATGCCCGTCTGTTTCTTCGGTTTCCAATCCAAACAGCCCGTGTACCCCAACAACACCCTCTACGGCAATCATCTCATGGAAGGCATCCTGGCGGCCCGGGGACCCGGCATCCGGCCCGGCGTGGTGGCGGGGGCGCGCCTCATCGACATGGCACCCACCCTGCTCCACCTCATGGGCCATCCCGTGCCGGACGACATGGATGGCCGCGTACTGGAAGAATTGATCGACCCGGATGAACTCGCCGCCCGCCCCGTCGAAACCTTCCATGGCGGAGGGGACGGTGATGCCTCGACCGGGCTGACGGAAAAGGAAGAGGAAGATCTTCGCAAGCGTCTCGCGGGGTTGGGGTATCTGTAGGCCGGCGGTCGCCACTTCAAACTCTGACTTCCTCGCCACGCTCCTCGCAATGACGATCTTTTACCGGTGGCCTCTTCTTGGGGGGGCGCCAACGGCGGTCCGATACCTTTATGCAACATTGGGTTCCATATACCACGCCGTCCACGACGCACCACGTCACTCGGCTTCTCAACGGCATTTCCGGGTTCAGCGGCCCCAGCGCACCCGCTGTGCCTGTTCGCCGAGCCATTGGCACTGGGCCGCGAGGCGTTCCATCCACTGGGCGGTGGTGAAGCCCGCCACGGTTCCTTTCTGTTGGAAGGACTGGTAGCACACGGTGGTGACGTGTTTGACGCCCACGGCGTAGTAGAGCGCCGTGTGTTCGGCGGGGGACAGGGTCCGGGTGAGTTGGTAGTGGTCGAGCACCAGGTCCGTGCGGGTCCGCATTTTATCGGCATGTACCGACGTGCGGATACAGAGGTTCGACAGGGCATAGGCCAAGTCTTCCAGGTAACAACCGGCGCCCGCGAACTCCAGGTCGAGAATGGCCACGATCACTTCCCCGTCAAAGAGCAGGTTCCCCCCGTGCCAGTCGCCATGGATGAGACCCGTTTCGAAGGTATTCCGGTGGGTGATGGACAGGGCCTCTGCGGCGTCGTGAAGAAACAGGGCGATGCGATTGCAGGCGTCCTCGATTTCCGGGGTGTTGCTCTCTTCCCGCGCCCGCGCGAAGAAACGCTCGAAGGAGGACCGCGGCACCTCGCTGAAGCGCCACATGCGCGTGTCCCGCGGCGGCGCGGGGAGGTCGCGGCAGACCTTGTGGAACCGGGCCAGGGCCTTTGCGGACGCCGTGAGGGAGGCCGTGTTCACGCGCATGGGACGGCCCTCGACGAAGCGCTGCAATTCCAGCGCCCATTCACCCACGGCGACGACGCCCTTCCCCTCCCGCGTGTGCTGGATCGAGGCCACCGGCAGGCCGTGCTTCTCCAGGTGTTCGGCCAGCCGGTGCTGGAATGCCAGGGCGTCGAGGGTTGCCGGGTCGGCGTGATAGGTCTTGGCCAGGAATTTCCCGGCGCCGGTATGGACGATCATCTTGCGGTGGCGGCGCTGGTGCGTGCCTTCAAAGGGCCGGGGAAGTTGTACCTCACCCAGGTCATAATGGGCGCGGATGATCTTCGCGACCTTTGACAAACCCCGCAGTTCCGATGACACGTTCTCCCCACCCTTTCCGCACGCAGGTTCCTCGCTTCCCCAAGGGTCATAGTGTAACCGACGGTCGCCGGGTGCGCCAATTCCCGGGCGACCCCCTCCGGATGCCGACCGAGGTGAACCCTCTTGTCTTTCCGCAGCCCTTCACGACGCAATCCGCCGCATGGTCATTCCCTCCTATGTCTCACAGCCGCCCTCGGCTGTGAGGCCGATAGGCCTCAAACCACCGGAGTTCATGGCGAACGCCATCATTTCAGCATGATTCAGGTCTTCAATTAGCGTCCTTACAGACTCTTCACAGCCGAGGGCGGCTGTGCCACATTAAGCATACGAAGTTCTCCATCGACTCCTGCCGGTCTCTCCTTTCAAGAACGGTATCGGATTCCCTGAACGGTTACCGACGTGCGCCTGAACAGTGCGCCCCGCCCTTCCTCCGCCACCACCGCAAGCCACGGCGCTTGGCGTAAGGCCTCCACCGTGGCGGGGGCCACGGGCCAGGTGGCCGGGCAGAGGACGTAATCCACGCACCAGGTTTCGGCGATGGTCTTTCGCCGCGCGTTCGACGTGTTCGGCGCGAAGAAGGCATCCACCGCGACGCGCACGTCCAGGTAGGGCACGGTGGTGAGGTTGAAGGTGCCGATGCCGAAGACCACGGGATTGCCGCGCTTTCGCACCACCACGTCCCCCATGGGCGCGGGGGCCAGCACCGTGCCGTCGCCCAGGGCATCGATCAGCCGTTCGTCGGATTGGGATACGACCTCGGCGTGTACCTTGGCGAAAGGCCCTT
>JAJRTN010000112.1 GCA_024278275.1 Candidatus Hydrogenedentota bacterium | reverse complement strand
GGACGGCCCCATTACAACCATCAAACGTGGCAGAACGGCCGCAACGTCGTGCGCTACGTGCCGGTCGACGAGGTGGACTTTGTGCAAGAAGCTATCGATGGGTACGCCTCATTCATGAAGCTCGCCGAACAATACGCCGACGAAATCATTCGGCGCACGCGTAACGACCGGACCAAAGCCTTTCCAAAGCTCAGAAAGAAGCAGGCAAAGCTCAAGTCAGAACGGCAGGAGAGGAACAAGCCAAAGTGAGCAAAACTCAAGAATCCACTATTTAGCACTATTAGATGCGTAAGCCCTGAGGGTCAAATACCAATCAACGATGGTCATCATTACAATCGGGTGCTCAAGCCTACATTTCCGCACCTGTCAGGCGGAGGCTAGCTGTCGGGCCCAGCCAGATAGTGCGCGATGCGGTTGCGGAACAGGTCGATGTGCTGCACCATGATTTCCTCCGCCGCCTTCTGATCGCGCTTGGCGAAGCATTCGATGATTCGGCCGTGCTGGTCGATGATCTTCTCTTTCCCGTAAACCACGCCCCCGCCCCCGAAGTGTTGCATCACGGAGAGGTACGAAAGGCGCTGCACCTGGCTGCGGATAATCTGATGCAGTTCTATGAGGAAGGCGTTGTTCGTTGCTTCGCAAATGAGGCGGTGAAAATCCTCGTTAAGAGAAGTGACCTGCCAATCGTCTTCCGCCTTCATGGCTTCGGAGATCTGCTCGTGAACCACGCGCAATTGTGCGATCTGCTCTTCCGTGATGCGTGATGCCGCGAGGGAAGCGATGCTCTTTTCCATGAGGAGCAGCGCCTCGATGACGTCTTTGGTACCCCTGAGCGAAATGTCCTTTACGTAGTTGGGGCGATTCGGCTCGCCCACCACGAGCCCCTCCGCTTTCAGCCGCAGCATGCATTCACGCAGGGGCGTGCGTCCCACGCCCAGCTCCTCCATGAGTTCTTTCTCGTCCAGGAGCTGTCCGGGTTTGTATTCCAGCATGATGAGTTTTTTTTTCAGCACACCGTAGAGGAGTTCGCTGGACTTGCCCGTCTTTTCCCGTCTATTCCGGACTGTTTTTCCTCGGCTATTGGCTGTTCCCACGTCTGTATATCCCCACCAAGGTCTGTTCAATGATAGGCACGACTCCAAGTATAGAAACAATATACTCAAAGTGGCGCCATGTCAAACGTAATTCGTCCCGTCACGAAAGCAGAAGTGTCACCCGGCATTCTTCGCGGTCTCCGCTGCTACCCGCGGGGGTGTGCCACCCGCCTCACTCGGTGAAACAGCGGGTAAAGCACGGCCGCAGCAGCCACCCAGCCTGCGGCCAATGAAAGCCCCAGTCCGAGGAAAGGATGCGTAAGATGGCTAACGGCCACTAGGGCCATGAAAACGACCATGGCCTGGGGCAAGCGGCGAGTCAAGGTATAGAGGCTCCTGCGTGCCTCATAGGCCCCCAGGAGCCCGACCAGCGGAAAGGTGGTCGCGAATCCCTGGAGGTGGGTCTTGAGGAGGACGAGGATGAAGACGAGGCCGAAAATCAAGGGAAGCTTCACGTAGAGAGGCAGGGAAGTGACGTGGCCCGGCTCCGCCGCGCGCGCGGCCCTCGGAGCACGGGCCGCGGCGAAGCCCAGTACCGACACCACCGCGAGCCAGAAGGCCCCCTCGGAATCGGGAAGCACATACAACAGCATGCGGGCCACGCCGATGTAGAGGAGCGTCGAGAGCAGGATGGCCGCAGTGATGTGTAGGTGCAGGCGGCAATGCAGCAGACGCACCGCGTAGGCGAAGAGGTACAGGAGTAGAAAGCCCAGCACATTGGAGATACCCACGGGCTGTCCCACGGACATGATCAGAATGCCGAAGGGAATGGGCAGTATGATGATGAAGGCTTTCCATTCGGGGTGGTACACATACGCCACGAAAAGCGCCTGGGCAGACACGACGACGATGAGAAGAAGATCCCAGTGATTAAACATAGCGTATTGATGAACGGGCCCTTCCGCGGTGAAAAGAGCCCTTATATGTTCAACTCCTGAAAGCGGCACTGCCGCCAGCTTTTTCTAGAGCGCCCTTGGGGTTTCAGCCTGTGAGCGCGTAATTGGAGAGCACGTTTGGACGGCGTTGCGTCCAAACACGACAGGGCCGATGGAAAAGCCTGGGAATACCGGGCCATTAAGCAGACCCGGAACCATGACAAGTCATCCTCCTGTCGGTGTCGGAAGGAGTGGGAGCGCTCTCGGTAGAATCCTGTCTACGTGGGAAACGGGGTATATCTAGAAAATATATCAAGCTATCTGTTCTTCGAATACCTTGAAGGGAATTCTCACCTGAGCATACTGAACATACAAGCCGCGTGTCAATCTTCGAGCACAATTCTGTCCGCGTCCGAGCGCTGGCTCAGCACGGACGGGAACAACCGCTCACCTTCTTGTCGTGAAGAAGCTGCCTCCGTGCGTGATGGGGGAACGGAATTGGAACCGGGGGGAGGATCATGGAAGATGCTGGATTCGGCCCCGTCCGTGGAGCGAAAGTATCGCCACTCCTACATTCGCTTTAACTGCGGGCCTGGTGACAGGCGAGAAACACACGCTTCCACGACGGCCTCCGCACGCTTGGGAGAAAAGACTTGATCGTGAGTAGATTTATATTATATACTTAATATATTATTTGTTGCTTCTGCGAACACACTGGATTCTCCTAGGATCTCAGTCCAAGTCCGTGGGGGCAATCGGCCCACATCGGAAAGAGAGCCCATGACAGTCCCAACGGCCCGCTTTATCTTTCACGAAGGACGAATCGTCCCCTTTGACGAGGCGCGCGTGCAAGTGTTGTCCGTTGGCATGGCCTATGCCACAACAGTCTTTGAGGGTTTGCGGGCGTATTGGAACGAAGCTGTCGGCCAACTTTACGTCTTTCGCCTGGAAGACCATGCCCGACGATTACTTCAGTCCATGAAGCTTCTGCGGCTGGAGCACGACCTTACGGACGAAATCATCCAGCAGGCGGTCCTTGCGCTTCTTCGCGCCAACGAACTCAGAGAGGACGCGCATATTCGGCAGCTGGTGTATGGGGAAGGGATTGGGCCGATCACGACGGCTGGCCCCGTAGGAATGACCGTGGCTGCCATGCCATCGTACCGGCTTTTCGACGTGGAAAGTGGCATCGCCTGCGCGACGAGTTCCTGGCGCCGTATCGGAGACGACGCTCTCCCGCCGCGCATCAAGTGCACGGCCAATTACCAAAACGCCCGGCACGCCATGCTTCAGGCGAAGTTGGATGGCTACGGGGGCGCGCTGCTCTTGAATGGGCAGGGGAAGGTGACGGAAGGTCCCACCATGTGTGTATTCCTGGTTCGCGACGGGAAGATCATCACCCCGTCCCTCACCAGTGGTGTCTTGGAAAGCATCACGCGGAGCACCGTCATTGAACTGCTCAGTGTGAAGCACGGCGTGGAGGTGGAGGAACGCCCGGTGGACCGCACGGAGTTCTATGTGGCAGACGAGGCCTTTTTCTGCGGAACGGCCTGCGAAGTGCTGCCCATAGTGTCCCTGGACCGGTATCCCATAGGCAACGGAAAGCCCGGCCCCCTCACCAGGACGATTCAGAAGGCCTACAACGAGGTAGTGCGTGGGATGACCAGCGATGATGGGCAATGGCGCACACCGGTATATAAGAGCGGACAGAAGAGGCCGAGATGAAGACACCGATGAAGTTTGAGATGCTCCAAACCATGCTGATCGTTCGGGCCTTCGAAAACCGCGTGAAAAAGCTGTACATGGAGGGGGTCATCCGTGGCACGGTGCATCTTTCCACGGGCATGGAAGGCGTCTCGGTCGGTGCCTGCATGGCGCTGCGGCCGGACGACTACATCACTTCGACGCACCGGGGTCACGGCCATTGCATCGCAAAGGGCGTAGCCCTTAAGCCGATGCTGGCGGAGGTGTTGGGACGCGCGACGGGCCTGTGCGGCGGACGCGGCGGAACCATGCACCTTTTCGACGTGCCGAGGGGCGTGATGGGCACGATAGGCGTGGTGGGCGGCGGAATCCCGGTGGCCACGGGCATTGGCGTGGGCATTCAGCAACTCGGTCAAAGCCGCGTTGTTCTGTGCTTCATGGGCGACGGCGCCACCAATCAGGGCGCCTTCCATGAGGCATTGAACCTTGGCTCCACGTGGAAACTGCCGGTGCTATACCTCATCGAGAATAACCTCGTTGGAGATACGACGCCGCTCAAGGAGGTGGTGAACATAGAAGACCTGGCCGACCGGGCCGGCGCCTATGGCATCCCCGGGGTCGTCGTGGACGGCAACGATGTTCTCGCAGTTCATAGGGCGGTGGAAGAGGCGGCGTCCCGCGCCCGCGGCGGGGAGGGCCCGACGCTGCTGGAGTGCAAGACATACCGGTGGGAGGGCCACCACCTCGGTGACCCCTGTGTTTACCGTACACGGGAGGAGGTGGATGAGTGGCGCCGGCGGTGTCCGATCAAACGATTCGCCCAAGCGCTGATCGATGACCAAAGCCTGACTTCCGAAGCCTTGGGCGCGCTTGAGAAGGAGGCCGAGGCACGGCTCGACGAGGCAGAGGAGTATGCCCTCGGAAGCCCGGAACCTTCGCCGGATACGGTGCTTGAATATGTCTAGCGAAGGGAATGTCACGATGAAGACTGTGACCTATCTTGAAGCGATGCGTGAAGCGATGGACGAGGAGCTGGCGCGCGACGAGACGGTGTTCCTGCTGGGGGAGGATATCGGTCCTCAGGGCGGCGTCTTTGGCTCGACCCGGGGCTTGCTGGAGAAATATGGCCCCCGCCGTGTGCGCCAGACGCCCATCTCGGAATGTGCCATCATCGGTGCTGCATGCGGCGCGTCCCTAGTGGGGACAAGGCCCGTGGCGGAGATCATGTATTTTGATTTCGTCGCCATCGGAATGGACCAGATCTTCAGCCAAGTGGGAAAACTCCGCTATATGTCCAACGGCCAGATGACGCTTCCGCTCGTTATCCGTACTCAGTGCGGCGGCGGCCGCGGCAAGGGCCCGCAACATAGCTCAAGCACTGAGGCGTGGTTCGTCCATTCCCCCGGTATCAAAGTGGCTATGCCCTCAACGCCCGGAGATGTCAAAGGCTTGCTGAAGACGGCCATCCGCGATGACGCGCCCGTACTGTTCATTGAAAACTCCTTCCTTTACAACACCAAGGGAGAGGTGTCCGAAGAGGAGTGCCTCATCCCCTTTGGCCAGGCCGACGTGAAGCGCGAAGGAACGGACGTCACCATCGTGGCCACATCGGCCATGGTGCAACTGGCGTTGGTCGCAGCCGAAAGCCTGAAGGAACTCGACATCTCAGCGGAGGTCATCGACCCGCGAACGCTCGTGCCCCTGGACATGGACACCATCCTTCGATCCGTCGCGAAGACAAACCGGGCCGTGATTGTCCACGAAGCCTTCACGCGCTGCGGCGTGGGCGCCGAGATCGCCGCACGGCTCATGGAAGAGGCCTACGACGACCTTGATGCGCCGGTAGCCCGCGTTGGAGGGCTGGAGGTCCCCATGCCCTTTGCCCAGTCGTTGGAAGAACAAGTGATGCCATCCGTAACGAAGATCGTGAAACAGGCCCGCGCGGTTTGCTATCGCTGAGGGCGCAAAGGAACGTATCGGTGCAAAAAAAACTCTATTTTGATGAGGACGCAAACCTTGAACTGCTGGACGGCAGGGTCGTGGCGGTCGTAGGCTATGGGACACAAGGTACAGCACGCGCCATGAACATGCGTGATTCGGGCCTCCGTGTCATCGTTGGCGAAGAAGAGGGATCCGACTATTCCCGGCGTGCGAAGGGCGACGGATTCAAGGTGGTTCCCACAAGGGCGGTTGCCGACGAGGCAAATATATTCGATATTGAAATCCCGGATATGGCGTATCGTAGCGCCGAAGTCTACAACGAGTACATAGGGCCGAATCACAAGCCCGGCGATGTTGTGGTGCTTTCCAGCGCATTCAACTACTACCATGGCCACATGCAGGCTCCCGAAGAGGCGGACGCCATTGTCTGCGCCCCGAAAGGGCCCGGCTCGGCCGTGCGCGGGCAATACCTCAAGGGCGGTGGGGTGCCGGGGCTGTTGGCCATTCACCAGGACAACACGGGCAACGCGCGGCAAATGGGGCTGGCCTTGTGCAAGGCCATTGGCTTTACGCGTGTCGGCGTCATGGAAACGAGCGTACGCGAGGAAACCCTGACCGATCTGCTCGGAGAACACTGCTCGTGGGGTGCCATCGTCTGCCTCGTGAAGACGGTTTTCGAGGTGATGGTCGAAGAAGGCTTCGACTCCGAAATCGCCTTCTACGAAGCTATAAATGAATCGAAACTGACCACGGATCTCATTTACAAGTTCGGTATGGCCGGCATGCTTGAGCGCATATCCAACACGGCTGCTTACGGTGCCATGACCATCGGGCCGACTATCATCGACGACCATGTGAAGGAGAACATCAGGCTGGCCTTGCGCCGTATCGAGGACGGCTCGTTCGACCGGGCCTGGCGCGCGGATTATGACCGGGGCTATCCCGAGTTCAAGGGTCTGCTGGACGACATCAGGCAATGCGAAGCGGACAGAGTGGGAAATGCCATCCGCGACCGCCTCCAGGTTCGCGAAGAAGGCGATTTCCAGGTCAAGAACGTTTGAAGAAAGGAACGACATGATCATCCTGAGGATGCCCCAGGCTGGCCAGACCATGGAATAAGGACGTGTCGTTCGCTGGTGCAAAACGGAAGGCGATGAAATCGAAGTCGGTGACGTTCTCTTCGAACTGGAAACGGACAAGGCCGTCGTCGAGATTGAAGCGACAAGCAGGGGTGTGCTGCTCAAGATGCTTGTCGGAATAGATGTGACGCTGCCCGTCCAAGCGCCGCTGGCGCTTATCGGTGATGCCGGCGAAGACCTGGAGCCGCACTTGTCGCAGGCACGCGCGGAACTGGCGGGAGACGGGCCGCAGCCCCGGGAGGAAACCAAAGCTGAGGCCCCCGCCGCGGAATCGCCCACAACCCAAAGCGTTCCCAAAGGCCGAATTCTGGCGTCACGGGCCGTCCGGCGAGCAGCGCACGAACAGGGAATCGCCCTTGAGGACATCGCTCCGGGTAGCGGGCCCGGCGGCCGCATCGTGCTTTCGGATCTGGACGAGTTACCCGCGGGCGAGACGGTCCGCAGACCGATGTCCCCCATGCGCCGGGCCATTGCGGCCAACGTGACGGCATCCAAACAGACCATCCCGCACTTCTACATGAAACTGACCATTGACGCGGGACCGCTGCGGCAACTCCACGCGGCGGAGAAATCGGAATACGGATGCACCCTCGGTGACATCCTGCTTGTCGCGTCGGCCCGCACGCTTCGTGCCTTTCCCGCCTTCCGGACCCGCCTTGAGAAGGATGAGATCATCAAGCAGGAGTCCGTCCATGTCGGCGTGGCCGTGGCCTTGGAGGATGGTCTGGTGGTGCCCGTCGTACACAACGCGGACCGACTCGACCTCAAGGGCGTTTCCGAAGCGTCACGACATGCGGCGGAGATGGCCAAGAGCGAAAAGATCGCGGGGGGTGGGGCAGCCGTGTTCACCATTTCCAACCTCGGCATGTTCGGCGTGGAGGAGTTCTCCGCCATCATCAACCCACCCGAGGCGGCCATACTCGCCATCGGAGCCATTCGTGAGACCGTGCTGGTGGAAAACGGCCATATGCGGCCGGGACATGCACTGACCATGGTGCTCAGCGCGGACCACCGCCTGGTCGATGGCGCTTTGGCGGCCCGGTTCCTGGCCCATCTGCGTGCGTTACTTGGGGAGCCGGGCCAACTAAGGAGCTGCCGCTGAAGCACGGGTCTCAGCCCTTTGCATATGGTGTCAGTGGCCAGGACTCGCCCTTGCGTTTCAACACGCCGGTGAAAAGGCGGTTGGCCGTGCCATGGAAGAAGAGTTCCTTTTGGGCATCGCTCAAGCCGAGTTCGATGAACACGTCCTTGATGGTTTTCAACTCTTCGTAGGTGTACAGGGTGTAGGCGGCCTCGATTTCGGGCGCTTCCCGCTCCTTGTTGAAGAAAAAGGCGTAATTGGTGCGGTTGACGTAAGTACGACCGTGCCACTGCCTGCGGCCCCGCATGCAAAAGATGGGATTGTCCGTGCCCCACATGACCCGCTCGGGTCCCAGGTGCGTGAGTGCGATGCGGTAGGTATCGGGGTTTAACACGGCTCCACAATCCCAGTAGAGGCCATCGTCATCGGAGAGGGGTAAAATGCCCTCCTCGGCGTGGGGCTTGGTGTAGCATCGCCCGAGGTGCGCGATGACAAGCTTCACGTTGGGATAGCGCCTCCGTATCTCCTTTATCTCGCGTATGTTGTCCGCGTGGCCGAGCCGGTCCGCTTTCGGCACATGCAGGGTCACCCATGCCGCATGCTGGTCCAGGACCTCCAGGTGGCCGTGTGGCAGAAAGTCGAAGATCCCCGCTTCCTGAAACCCCGCTGTGAGGAATCTGTTGTAGCGAATCATCGAGTAGTACGGTTTGACGCCCACGCAGCCCGGTTGCTTCAACGCGTGTTCGACCTGCTCGGGAACCCAGCGGGGATCGATGACCGCCAGACTCGGCCAGTTGCGTTTCAGTCCTTCCCGCCGCACATAGTCGTTGTTTGCGAGCGTGTCCCAACCCAGGTGGGCGAAGGGAAAGCCCAGATAGCACACGTCACGTCCGGGATAGAGTATGCGCGCGATACGCTCCGTGTCCCGCACGTCAATGGAGGTATAGGTCTCCATGACCCAGTACTTGCGCTTTTGCTCCTCGGTGACCGTCTCGATCTCCGCGGCCGGATCGACGCAGTGCACGTGGGTGTCCACCAGGCGCCGGGGAAGCCAGTCCTCAAGGTGCTCGGCCCAGAACTCCCGGTCCACATCGTTGTATTCGTATACATGATACAAGGGGGTCGTGCTCATTGAAGAGCTTCCTGTCTTGTTCGTAACACAGCCGCTTGTTGCTAAAGGGCAGATCCGGCTATCAGGGCTCCCAGCGTGCCGGAAGAGCCCTTCGCGACCCGTTGAGCACAACGAGTCAAACTGCAATTACGAAACAGCATGCAGTGCGTGTCTGTCCTGGCCCCACTTTAGCAGCAACCTGGCAGGGCGCTCAGCCAAGGCCGGTTGCCCGCCAGCCCGCTTTTTTCCAACGGCCACCGGTGAAATCAGGGATTTCGACCGTCGCGTTTCCACCGTCGAGCGACTGGCGGGAACACTCGTATATGGCGGACCAGGCCGCCGCGTCGTACACGTCGATCCACGGTTCGCGGTCTTCGCGCACCATGCGAACCAGTTCAAGCAATTCCAGGAAATCCCCACCGCCGTGCCCGGAAGTATAGGCCTGATCGCGGTACTTCTTCCAGAGGGCGTGCTCGTACTTATCGACGTAGGGTTGAAGTTTCTCCCAGGTGAAGTGTGGGTGCCGGTCCAAAGGGGCCTTCTCATCCAGCAAGGAAATACCGAAACGATTATCCACGATACCTTTGGTTCCTTGCAGCAGGTAATAGAAGGAGTGGGGCCGGTTCGACTGAATATCCAGGTCCATCTTGACGATTTTGCCCCGGGCGGTGCCGATGAGACAGGTGGTCATCTCCCCGAGGGTCCACGTCATTTTCGCCGCCGCCGCTTCTCCAAAGCGTCTGGTGTAGTACTCGCGCGCCGTCTCATTTTGCGTGGCATAGCATGTGAGCTTCGACAGCCGGTCGCCGTCATTGATCCCCATCCACTTGAATACCGGACCTCCCGAATGGGTGGGATAGTGGTTGCCGTGGGTTTTCGTGGCCAGTTCCCCCCGCCAGTTTACGGACCCATTGGGATTGTAGTGCCCGGCCTTGTATTCATGGATGTAACCGCATTCCCCGTAATAAGGGTTGCCGAACAGCCCGTCCTTGACCATGTTCAGCACGGCCAGGTTCTGCTCCATGAACGTGTAGTTCTCGAGAAGCATGTAGTGAACGTTGTTGGCTTCTTTCGCCCGCACCATGCCCCGGCATTCTTCCAGGTCCTGGCAAGCGGGAACCTCGCTGCCCACGTGTTTGCCCGCGTTCATCGCGTCGATGGACATGATGCCATGCCACTTGATCGAGGTTGCGATGAGCACGATATCGAAATCATCGCGCGCGAGCATGTTTCGGTAGTCGTACTCATCTCTCGATTAGCCCGCGGGGGTATTGCCGCGCGCCTCCTCCACGAGGCGGAGGGCCCGGTTGAGGTGGTCCTCATCGATGTCGCAGATGGCCGCCACCTGTACCTCCGGACGATTCAGGAGTGCGCGCAGCAGGCCGGTTCCCCGGCCTCCGACACCGATGAAGGCGAAGCGCACCGTGTCCTTGATGGCTGGCGAAGCATTCCCCCGGCGCCCCCCCGCCACCGCGAGCGTGAGCCCGGCCATCCCCGCTTTCAGTAGTTCGCGTCGTCTCAATGTTCTGTTCATGAATCGTCCTCCCGGTGTTTCATCTTGAATTCTCTTCGGACGCTCTACCAATGTATCCAGACTTTTGCCAGGGATCTTAGTGGTCGCATTCATTCCGTGCCTGATAGTGCCTCAATAATTGACTGCGGTACCCACAGTGGGTTGAACTTGACAGGACAAATGATCTTTCTTTAATATACTTTTAATATATGAGTTGACTTTCCGCATTTTATATGATCGGGGAGTTTAAGTCAAGTGTCTCTCGCATCGCCTGTCTCTCGCATCGCCT
>JAJRTN010000111.1 GCA_024278275.1 Candidatus Hydrogenedentota bacterium | reverse complement strand
CGTTGTGCTTCCAATTGTTGGAGCCGGGTCATACTCAATCCTCCTGTGGTTGTAATCAACGACCATGTAGTATATATACTACATGCTACTGCCCAAAAACGAAAGAAAAATCGAAAAACTCACTTTGGTGACGCAGGCCCGCCCACAAAGAGCACTTTGACGATCCCTACCGGAAAAGGCTACAATCTCCCTCTGGTAAGGGGGGGCATTTTTCCATCAACCGGAGCAAAGTGCGCATTATGCAAGATATTAAGGGCTTTCGCGGGTTCTGTTTCGATCCCGCCGTCACGGGCAACCTCGACGCGGTAATCACGCCGCCCTACGACGTTATTTCGGATGAGGAACGCGATGCGCTCGCCGCCCGAAGCCCCCACAACATGGTGCATGTGCTGCTTCCCCGGGAGGGTGAAGGGCGTACCCGGTACGAGCGGGCCGCCGATACCTTTGAACGGTGGATCGATGAAGGCGCGCTCAAGCAGGATGATGCGCCTCATTTCTATCTCGTTCGCCAGACCTTCACGGACCTGGTGGGGGATACGCAGGTGCGCAAGGGTTTCTTCGCGGCCGTGCATATCCCCGATCCCGATCAGAAGCTGATTCTTGGGCATGAGCGCACTTTTGACAAGCCCATCGAGGACCGTTTGCGGCTGACGGAGGCGGTGAAAGCAAACCTCGGCGCGGTCTTCGTGCTTTATGGGGATCCCGAGGGCATGATGACCCCGTTCCTGGAAGAGATGGAAAAGCGGCCGGCCGAGTTCAGCGCCCATACCATCGACGGCGTACGGCAGGAGTTCTGGCGCATTCTTCACAACGAACGCATTGCCGAATTTCTTCGGGGTAAACGCCTGTATATCGCCGACGGCCATCACCGTTTCCAAACGGCATGCGCCTACCGTGAAGCCATGCACGCCAGGGAGAACGCGGAGGGGCCGCGGCCTTATGACTATGTACTCATGGGCTTCGTGGCCTTCGAGGATCCGGGCCTGAAGATCTATCCGCCCCATCGGCTGGTGCCCCGGCCGGAAGGTTTTGAGGAAGCCGGGTTTCTCGAAGAACTCCGCCGCTGGTTCAAGGTGGAAAGGGTGGACGCGGACCTGCCGGGCACGGTCGAGAAGGCTTCCGGCGACTGTGTCATGGGCGTGGCCATCCACGGCGGCGGGCAGTACCTGCTCAACCTCAAGAAAGTGGACCGCACCGAATTCCTCGGCGACGACCGCGGCCCGGCGTGGCGCGACCTGGACGTGGCGGTCCTGCACCGGGGCATTATCGAGCGTATCCTCGGCATTCCCGAAGGCACGGTGTTCAAGTACGAGAAGGACGCGGAAAACGCCGTGAAAGCCGCCGAAACGGGGGAAGCGGGCCTTTCTTTCCTCCTCCGCGCCACGCGGGCCGAACAGATCCGCGCGTGCGCCGAAGCAGGTGAGCCCATGCCGCAGAAATCGACGTACTTCTTCCCCAAACTTCCCAGTGGCGGCGTAATCCACCGCCTGGCGTAAAACGCCGGGCCGAGGAACCGGGGACAATGGGCGGGAGGCAAGGCAACATGGCCGTAATCAAACCGCCGTGGCGAGCGACACGTCATATCCGGTTGCTTTGTGTCATCGGTTTTTTCCTTTTGCCAGGTTTTCCGGGGATGGCGGCGGGGGGTGTTGCGCCGCCCTCTTTTCCCGCCCAATGCGCCCTGGTGGCGGACAGGCTGGTGGTGCCCGTATTTATCAACGGAACGGGACCACACGGCTTCGTGTTGGACCTGGCCCTGAAGCGGCCCGTACTCCACGGTGCCACCGCCGAGGCACTCCATCTTGTGCCCGAGAAGCTCGACCCGTTGCCCGGGGAGACGGATACGCCCGAAAGGGAGGTATCGTCGGTCATTACCAAGGCCACTCTTTTCCAGGCGGGCTCGCTCCCGGCGCAACCTGAAACCTTCGGGGTCATGGACCTAACGCCCCTGTCGGTGCAACTGGGAACACACGTTGCCGGCCTTCTGCCCGCGCATCAGCCCGGTTACGAGGTAACCGTCTCTTTTGACCCGCCCCGCGTTATTTGGCGGCCCCTTGAATATGCCAGTCTCCTGGAACCCGCGGAACATACCACGGAAATGAATCTCGGCGAGGACGGCAGTCCCCTGGTCGAGGTCCGGGTGAATGGCCAATACGACCGGACGTGCCGGCTGGATCTGGGCCTCGGCGCAACGGCGGCCTTCACGGAGGAAACCCTGGCGGCGATAAACGCCGTAACGCCCGCGACGCCCAGTCTGAAGGTTTTGCTTCCGGGCGGCGGCGCGGTTGAACAGACACGGCTCGGGGCGGTCGCCGTGGCCGGGGTCGTAATCACGCGCCCCCGGTGCGAAGTCTCGGCGCCCGAACGCGGCGACCGCCTGGGCACGGGATTCTTCCGTTCGTTCCCCGTGACGCTGAACTACGAGCATGGCCTGGTACGTTTCGACGCGGGCAAAAGTGAGGGCCGGGAAGAGTCCGCCCTGGTGGGCTCCGGCGTATTGCCCTTCCAGTATGTAAGCGGCTACTGGCAACTGGCGGTCGCCGAGGAATCGCCGGCTTTCCGCGCCGGGGTCCGCCCCGGCGACCTGTTGCTCGGTGCCAACGGCCTCAACCTCTATCAAGTGACCCACAACGATCTGGCCAAACTGCTCACCTCCCAGGCAGGCATGCGGATGCGGCTCCTGGTCGGACGCGGGGGGCGGCCCCAACCCATTGAAATGGTGTCCGCGGAACTGCTGTAAGCGTGCCCTTTGCAAAAGGCGATTGTCAGCGAGACCGTGTCACATACCGAGAGCAGGTAATCCGCTCCTTACATTCCGCAAACACCCCGACAACGCGCCTTGGCGGCCCACCGTTCCGCTCAGGTATAATCCGCCCTTTCCCGAACGCTATCTCTTTTTTTCAGTCTTGCTTCGGCGAGGAGTACAGGTCACATGAGGCGTCTCATTCCCCGCTTGTCCACGGCAACAGGCCTCCTGGTATTGGTTGCCATGGCGCTCCCCGCGCAAGGCGAGGAGGTATGGGCGTTGCGCACGCGCTTCACGATCACCATGAGTGAAGCGGATATCGACTACGCGGAGGATGATGCCCAGTGGCGCGTCAAGTTCCGTGACGGGTACGTGGTGGCGAACAACGTGGGCTTTGCCGTTGAATTCAGCGATGGGCGCGTTCTGTACAACACGGACCTGGCCCACGACCGCACCGTGCGCGAGGTGTTGGAAACGCCCTTTGGCGAGGGTACCCGTTGTCATGTGTACTTCAAGGCGAAAGATGGCGTGGTGGTGGAGCACTTCCTCACTTTATACCGGACACGTCCCTTCGTGGAGCTGGGCATGGCGGTCACGAACACGGGCAACACACCGCTGACCATTACCCGATTCGTGCCGGTCCTGGCCCGGCCCGAGCACTTCCCCGGGTTGGGCCCCTCGACGGAGGCGACCCGCTATCCCCTGGGCATCCGGGGTGGCGAACCGGTTTTCGATCCCGAGGGGCCACCCTCGTGGACCTGCCTCCACGATCCCGTAACGGGGCGAACGCTGGCCGTGGGCCTGCTTCCTTCAGGCGGGATGCGCGGGGGATCCGAACTCGCCCCCTCGGGGGACGGGTGGGCAGGAAAGGTTTTCTTCGACCATTCACCGGGCACGGTGCTGGCACCGGGCGAGCGGGTTGAAACGGGCTCCGTGTGGCTCGCCGCTGGCGTCACCAACCCCGAACAAATGGCCCTGTATTACGGGTGGGCTTTCACCGTGGGCGAAACGAAGGCGAAACGCATGGACCTGCCGCGCGCGTGGGTGACTGTGCCGGACAATCAGGGCTTCGGCAACCTTCTGAAAACCGCACGGGCTTATCGGTCCGGCATTCGGTATGCCCTGGTGCCCGCCTCCTGGGAAGGGCGTCCGGGTTCCATGCGGGGTGGCGCGCCGGGCTACCCCGGCGACATGGCCGCGGCCGCGCGCGCCCTTTCGGCCCTGAACATCGCACCGGGAATCACCCTCGATCCCCTGGCGGGAAACGGTGGAAAGCAGGCTTGGGTCGTCCGGGCGGCCGACGGCCAGGCGTGGCTCAACCCGAAACATCCCGATGCGGCCCGGCTCATTCGGAAGCGGGTGAATCGGGCCGTGCGCTGGGGCTTTCAGTTCATCGCGGTGGCCCCTTCCGCCATTCCCGACGAGGCCCTGCACGCCATGGAACTGACCCGGGCGAAAGCGAACACCCTGGCCCTTCATCTTGCGCGCGATGCCGCGGGAAACGTACCCGTCGTCGTAGCGGGGTCGGGCATTTCCACAACAAACGCCGCGGATTGGCGCCGGGCGGCGGACGCGATAAAGGTCATGACCAATTACGGTGCGGCCCCCGCGCCGATGCGGCTGAACACCGACGCGTTGGACCCGCTCACAAAAGAGGGCATCGCGGCCTTACGCGATTGGACGGGCCCCATCGAGGTGGTGGGCACAGGAAAACCCGGATTGCGGCGCGCCCTGAGCCGGGAGGTGCTTTCCGGCCGCGGCGGACCGCCACTCCCTGTCCAGCCCGCCGGGGACACGGCGGAACCTGACGCCATCGAGACGGATGCCGCCAACCTGGCCGAGGAGAATGAGGCAACGGCGGTATCGCAAGAAGGGCAACCCGAGAAGCCGCCGGAGGAAAAAGGATTGTTTCGGGGCATGAAGCGTCTGGGACGGTCCATCTTCTGACAGGCGGAATGAGCAGGCAGGCCGTTCAGCGGTCCCAACCCGTTCTCTTGCGGTCATACGGGGATTGCGCGGACAGGGCAAAACGCCTGTGCTGTCATGACGCCCCCCACCCCTGACCCGGCGTAGCCGGAAGCAATAATCGCTACAGCCGTCCTTGCCCAGCTACACAGGTAAGGGACTTGAACAGCGCACCTGGTTGAAAAGCACCCCGTGACGCCCGGTTAGCCACGCCTCTGCTCGGGCATGAACTCGAAGGACAGGAGGGAAAGGTCGTCCTCGAAGCGGGTACTCCCATGCCACGCTTCGATACGTTCCAACAGGCGATCCTGACAGTCATCGAGTGACATGTGCGCGCCTTCGACAAAGGCCTGGGTCATCCGGCGGCGACCGAAAAGGTTCTGCTCGCCATTCATGGTCTCGGACACGCCGTCGGAACACAGGTGAACGCGGTCGCCCACGCCCAGTTCGATACACGCGTCTTCGTAAACACCGTCGCCCACGCCAATGGGCATGCCCCGGCCGCCGAGCGTGACAGGTTCGCCATTCGCCGGCAGGTACAGCGGTGGCGGATGTCCCGCGGTGGTGTAGCGAAAGCGGTGGGTTCGCAGTTCGATGACGCCATAGATCATGGTGAAAAACTGGCCCGTATCAGCGTCCCACGGAAAATGACGGTGCAGGCGCCTGGCCACTTCCGAGGGCGGCGCGATCCGGTACGTGCCCGTGGCCTCATTCCGTTCCCGTACCACGCTGGTGCTGTGGGCCATGGGCGCGATAACGCGGTTGACGGCCACGGCCAACAGCGCCGCGGCCGTTCCATGACCGGTCACGTCGAGCAAATACAGTCCCACGTGGTCATCGTCGAGGCGGAAGATATTCAGGCTGTCCCCGGCGAGCTGTTCGCAAGGCCGAAACTTCCAGGCGAAACGAAAGTGCCTGGCCCGTGGCAGACGGGCGGGAAGCAGTGCCTGCTGCACCTTGGCGGCGGCCTCCAGGTTTCGACGCATGCGGCGGTTGGTCCGCGTCAGCTCGATATTGGTGGCTTCGAGCAGCTTAAGCGCCGATTCCACGTCCGCGATGCTTTGAACCCGTTCGGTAATGTCGGTCTGCACGGACACATAGTGGGTGACCTTCCCGTCTTCGCCGCGCAACGGCGTCAGACCAAGAGAATTCCACCAGGGGGTGCCATCCTTGCGGTAGCTGATTATTTCGGCGCGGTACTCCCGTCCTTCGGCCATGGCGCGACGAATTTCTTCCACCTTGGCGGCATCCGTGTCGGGCCCGTGAAGGACACGAGCGCTACGGCCCAGGATTTCTTCCCGAGCGTAGCCCGTCTGACGCTCGAAGCCGGCATTGACATAGACCAGGGGAAAGTCCCGGCGGCGCGCGTCGAAGATGGCGATACCCTCGTTGCTGGACTCCATGGCCCACTCGTGCAGGCGAAGCCGCTCCACCGTGGCCGCCAGGTCCCGGCACACGGAACAGTCATCGCACTTCGCATCGAGTTGCGATTCAAGTTCACTGATACGGGCACGAAGCGCCCTCGGCTCGTCTTCAATATGGCGCAAGATCCATGGTTTCCAGTGGTGGGAAGAAGGCTGCAACAGCGTATCCACATCCTATCAGACCCCCCGCCATGCGCACCAGCCGGCCAGTGGTATTCCCCAAGTCCGTCATCCCCGCCGCCACGGGAAGGGCGGTCGGGGCGAGGGTCTTGGGACGCGGAGAAGGGCCACCCGCCTATTCGGCGATCCAGATCCGGCCACGCCGTCCGCCCGGCACGGCTTTCACGCGCACGGGCCGCGCGCAACGCGGGCAATGCCCGGCATAGGCGTTCCCCGCGTGATTAAGAAAAACACGGGAATACACATTGCAGCATTTGAATAACATGCTTATCGCCGGACGCGGTTTCCTGGCGGATGGTTTGTCATGGGGCATGGTTATGTCCTGCCGTGTACGGTGCGGGTCACTCCTCCCCGGCTTCCCCGGCTTCCTCGGCGGCGGCCTTGGCGGCCTCGGCCTCCTCGCGCAAGCGGCGCGCTTCAGCGCGGGCCAGGCGTTTCAATTGCAGTTTACACACCAGGTCACCCGTCACCCAGATGACGATGCCCGCCGCCACGCCCGCCAGCACGGAGATAAGAATCATGCGCAAGAGTTGCACGCCGCTCAATCCTTCCTGCCTTCAAGGGGGGCGATGAATCCGGGGACCTTGGGGGGATCCAGGGCGATGTCACCGGGCGCGGAACGAAGGGATCGGACCGCCCGCCGTTGCGTCTCCCGCAGCTCCAGGCGCAACGTGAGGACTTCATCCATGAGTTGCGCATTGTTGTCCCGCATTTCGTCCAACGTCTCCGCCAAGGCCCTGTTGGCCTCGCCGAGCCGTTCGATCTCGGCCTCCAATTTCGTCATAAGCTTGACCACATCATCCTTCCCGGTACCCTTTTCCGGCGCATCCAGGGTAATTTCGGGATACTCGACCCCGTCGGGACCAACGACCTTGATGCGGAAAGACCCCTCAGGCGTTCCACCACTTTTTTTCTTTTCCCCTTTCTCGTTTTTCC
The DNA here is from genome assembly GCA_024278275.1 of Candidatus Hydrogenedentota bacterium. GTDB lineage: Bacteria > Hydrogenedentota > Hydrogenedentia > Hydrogenedentales > JAJRTN01 > JAJRTN01. The sequence continues at coordinate 17,139 of JAJRTN010000111.1, read as the reverse complement.
CCCCGGCCTTCCCGGCCATGACAAGATCAACGTCATCAAACCACGCGGTCCCCGTGCCGAGGAGAACGCAACGCACGGTCAGAAAATCCGTGTTGTCGGGAACGGTGAACTCCTTGGTCACCTCTTCCCATTCCCGCGTGCCATACATGGGCGCGTCGGCGCTGGTGTTCACCAGCTTAAGCAGCCGCAAAGGACGCTTCCGCCAGCATTGCACCCAGATGGCCGCCTCCGTCGCCTCCCGCGTTTTGATGTGACCGGACAGGCGCAGCTTCTTGCCGCCCAAATCGGCGATGATGTTCTGGCTCCAGTTGTTGGTGGGTTCCTTGTCGTAAGGCAAGGGCGTATGAAGCATGATCGCGTATTGCCCCGAGAGGGCGGTGCGATCCAACTTGCCCACAACCCCTTCCCGGGGCATGACAAAGACCTTCCAACGAACGGGGAGATCCCCCGAAAGTTCCTCGAAACCGGGATTCACCACCAGGCCGGCGCCTTCGGAAAACACCGGCGCAGTCATGAAAAGCGTCAGCACTGCAATAGCCGTCATGCCGGAATCCTGACCCGGCCAAGCCGGGACCGAGTTGTCGCGGCCACAAAGAACGTGGACGCGAGGAAAAGCAACTGCGCCATCGCCGTCCCCCGATTCAGTCACGCCCCAATACCGCGTTACAACCGATCTGCCATAAAGCGTAACCCAACGGGACCCGATCACCCAAACCAGAACCGAAAGGAGAAAAGAGTATGAAGCAAGAATCGACCGGGAAGCAAACCCTGGGTCCAAGTGGTCTTTGGCAATGCTTGTTTTTTCCTTTCCGCCCCTCTCCCCGGGGGGAGGAAAGCGGGTGAACTTATGGTTGGCCCGTTTTTTGCCCGCCCCCTGGCGGTCCCGAGATAATCGCTTTCGCCGTTGGATTCGATGAGATGAACGCGGCAGGGGATGCGTTCCAGGAGAACACCGGTGAAGCGTTTCTTTCCCCGTATCTTCGGCTCCGTTATTCAAGGAGAAGTTGGCGGAAAGGGGTGTTCCGGCATCCGGTCCGTTCAACCCGGGGCTGTGCCATAGGCGCATTCGCGGGCGTGGATGAGCCGGACGAGCATCTGGTTCGTGGGACAGGAAATGCCGTGCCCTTCGCCATAGCGAACAATGGCGCCGTTGAGGGCGTCGATCTCGGTTCGGCGGTGGTGCAGGAAATCCTCGCGCATGCTGGCGTAGTGCGCGGCGGTCGGGGGAACGAGCTTTTCATAGAAGAACGCCTTGTAGGCGTCGGCGGTGTCGGGTTCGAGAGGCACGTCCAAGGATCGAGCCACGTTGTAAAGCTCTTCGATTACGTCGTCCATGATGGCCCGGCTGTGGCGTATCTCCGGGAGGGCGCCGTAGGGAAGGTCGAGGAGCGCGGAGAGGGGATTGAGGGCACAGTTGTAGGCGACCTTGGCCCAGAGGAGACCGCGGATGTCTTCGGTATACACCGTGGGAAGGCCGGCTTCGTTCATGGCCCGTGCAATTGCCCGCACGCGGTCGCCGGGTGCTTCGTGCGTGTACACCCCCAGGGCGGTCGGGCTGGCAATAACGGTGACCTCGACGTGCCCCGGGGTGTTGATGCGCGTTCCGAAAATAACACGCGCACCCACGGTGCGTTCCCAACCAATGGCGTGGGCGATGATCTCGGCATTCCCGAGACCATTCTGGTAGGAACAGATCAATGTGTTGGCATCCACCAGGGGAACCACGGCCGCCACGGCGTCTTTCGTGTCATAGGACTTGACGGTCAGGAGGATGAAGTCGAAGGCTTCACCTTTCACGTCGGCCGCATCGGTGTGCGGGGTAAGATTTTGAACCTGGTGATCGCCCCAGATGCCGGTGATGTGCAACCCCGCTTCGGCGATGGCGTTCATGTGGGACGGGCGGCCCACCAAATGAACGGTGTGCCCTGCGGCGGCCATAAAGCCGCCCGCCACACTGCCCAGCGCTCCCGCGCCCATAACCAGGATTCGCATGGCCCTGTGCTTTATGTCCCGTCTTCCAGGATAATGAGGAAATCGTTGTAGCTGGGGCCGTTGTTGACCGTGATGGAGACCACGGCCCAGCCTTCCCGGAGACTCTCCTCCAAGTCGTCCTTGCCGGTGCCATTGGACTGGATAATCAATGCACGTTGCATTCCTTCTCCTTACTTCGGCAAAGCGGCTTTCCCTTTGCCCATGCACGGATGGTGCTTCGTTGGGCGCTACATCCCCTTCCCCTTCCCCGTCCCCGACGCCGGATACAACGTGCCAAGATACTTCAACATATCCTCACAGTGCAACTGCCCGGGCGCGGTGGGTTCCCCCAGGAAGGTGTAGGTGAGGCGTGAACCCAACGCGGGGAAAAAAAGCCGTGAAGGCGTGCCATGGGCCCCCATACCAATCACCACGACGGGCATGGATGCCTGGTCCAGGGTGAAGCGCGCGAGACGGCGCAAGTCTTCCGGTGTCCGGCAGGTGGCGGCCACTTTCAATAAATCCACGCCACCGCGCCGCGCCTCCTCCACCAGGGCGTTCAGCGCATCCGCGGCGGGGGTGGCGTCAAAGTCGTGGTATGACCCGATGACCAACAGGTTGGCGGCATGGGCGGCCGCGACCACACGGTCCCGGATCGATGTGGCGGACAACTCAATATCCACGGCCTCCGCGTCGGGGATCAGCGCCTCGAAGAGGTCGGCGCGCTCCTGTTCATCACCTTGCCAGCCGCCTCCCTCCCGTGCACTGCGAATGGTAAGCAGCCGGGGCGCGAAGGCGAAACGCCTCAGGACGTCACGGGCGTGAGCCGCCTGAGGCGGCTGAAACTGGTCCACGCGAAACTCAAGCACATCGGCGCCCGCCTCCAGAGCGGCACGCACCCCGGTCACGTCCGGCGTGTCCCGCAAGGCGATCACGACCCGCGGCCTGTCATCGAGCGGTATGGAACCCAAGTGAAGCATAAAGGTTATGAGACTCCATCAGGGGCGGTGTTCCCCCTTTTCGCCATGCGGGCCCTGGCCTTGGCTTTTCGTTCCTCCCACTCCCGGGCAAGACGGGGACGCTCTTTCCAGCGCCGGTGAAACCACAACCACTGATCGGGGTACTTGCGCACGAGCGCCTCGATGGCATCCTGGCATTTTTGCGTGTTCACCACGATATCCGCGTGGATGTCACCCGTGTGGACCATCTCGATGGGCTCACCGAGTTCGAGGCGATAGGTGCCATCGGGTTGGCGGGCCACGCAGCCGGCTATCACAGGCGCCTTGGCGCGCTGACCGATCATGACCGGCGCGATGGTGGCCCAGCAGGGCTGGCCGAAAAAGGTGGCGGGCACGCCATTCTCACGCGGACTCTGATCGATGAGCACCCCAATGTGCCAGCCCTCGCGCAGCAGGCGGATCATTTCACGGCCTGCGTTGTCCTTCGGCAGGGTGGTGAAGCCGCCCGCGCTGCGATGGGCGTCCACGATGGCGTTGAGGGCCGGGTTGTCCAGGGGACGGACCACACCGGCGACCCGCGATCCCAGCCGGACCAGCGCGGGCGCGAAGAGTTCCCAATTGCCCAGGTGGGCGCCGATGCACAGGACGCCCTTCAGGTTCCGCACCCGCTCGAGATCCACGATTTCGAGGGGAAGCACGGTCTCGTCCCGGGTGAAGCGGGGCAGGCGGGAGAACTCCGCGGCCACCAGGCCCACGTGGCGCACGGCGCCCTTGAGAATGCGCCGCTTTTCCGAGGGAGCCAGTTCGTCGCCGTAGGCCAGGTCGAGATTCTTCAAGCCCACGCGGCGGATCCTGGGGATGACATAGTAGGCTATCCGCGCCAGAACCCGCGCGAGGGCCCGCGCAAGGGGAAGGGGAAGCCAGGCCGCCAGCTTGAGAAAGCCGATGCTTCCATAAACGGCCACCATCTGACGGATGGGATTTCGTCTTCGTACGGGCATTCGCGGTCTCGCTGATAACCTTCTTTTCGCAAAAGGCACTGGTCAAGGCCGCTCGATTCTAACAAGGCCGCCACGCCGTAACCAATTCTGACACCGGACAAGGCTCACTCCGCCGTCTGGGGGACGGACGCGTAGACCACGTGGCCATTGGCGGCGAGTTTGGCGACGGCCCAGGGCGTGGCCTCGGGGTCGGAAAAACGAAAGAGCACATCCTGCGCGCGGAAAGGGGGCACGTTGACCGCGGCACGGCGCGGCAGAACGTTTAGCTTCGCAGGGCGACCCAACTCGGGCCAAAGGACGGGCGCGGTCACGAGGTCGAGGTAACCCTCGGCGGGAATGCCACCCCGGTTCTTAATGGTCACGCGGATCTGTCCTCCATTCCGGCGCACTTCCAGGGACAGGGGCGCTTCGGCCTCTTCCATGACGTCACGGTAGACTTGGCCCCGCCAGGTGGTGCGCACCTCGATGCCGCCCGCGCCCCGGGCATCCGCCGTGCGAAGAACCACCAGGTTCTCGTCGAGCGTCTCGCCGGGGTCGAGGCGATAGTCGAAGTCCTCGGGCCCCACGCTCCACCCGGCGGATGCCGCGATGGTCACGGTGCCCTGAACAGGCTGGTCGGTGAGCAGGTTGGCCACGGTCACGTTGACTTGGGAGGTGTCCTTGCCGAGATCGCCGCGAAGGAGCAGGCTGATCGGCATCCCCCCCATGGGGGCCGCGCCGGGGTTGTGCCGCCAGTAGCGGGTGTGCAGCGCGCCGAAGGCCGGCTTGGTTCGGGCGATGGCTTCGGGCGCGCCGCGCAGCGGCGGGGCTTCGGGAAGCAGCCAAAGCCCGGACAGGGCAAAGGGGTCGGCGGTGTAGGAAAAGCGTTTCCCGAGAATGTTCAGCGATTCTCCCGGGTCCTCTCGAAAACGGGCCGCCATAACGCTCCGCAAGGGCGCGAAGCTGGACACATGACCGCTCCACGGACGGCCCGTGCTCTCCCAGCCACGGACGACAAGGCCGTTGAGCGCGGAAACCGGGGTACCGATTCCCGCCGCGACGGAATAGCCCGCGGGTTTGATGGCGCTGAACAGAAAACCGGGTTCATCGGTGGAAAGGAAGGTTTGCTCCGCCGCCTGGGTACCCCGGGTGGGTTCCGTTACCACGGCCTGGAGCGGCAGGTTGAAGGCGTGCGCGGCTTGGGGGACCTGGGCGTCGCGCCACGATCCGTCATAGGGCCGGAAGACGTAGGAGAAGGCATGTTTCTCCGGCACGAAGCCGCCCGGCTCCTTTCCCAGGCGGGCCAGACAGAGAAGCAGGTTGCCCTTGTATGACGTGTTACAGAGACGCGTACCGGAAAACAACAGGGCCATGCCGGTTGTTGCGCGGGGTTCGGGAACGCCCGCCGTGGAAGACGACGGCGGAATCACGAAGATTCCCCGGGACGCGATGGCCCGTGCCAAGTCCCTAGCCAAGGCACCGCTCTTGGCTTCGGTAAGCCCCGCGAAAACAAGCGTCGGCACGGGGGGCCGGTCCTTCCCGGCACGGCGGTCCAGCAGAAAGAGGCTGGCGCCCGTCGCCAGGCGTTCGGTCAAAAGACGCACGGCGTCGGGCGCGGCCCGGGCGAAGAGTTCGGCGCAATAGGGGTTCTGCCGGGGACCGCCGACGATGACCCGCATGGAAGCGCCCGTGTCGAGGTCGTCGTCGTAGTTCGTGAACTCCGTGGAATCGCTCCAGGGCGCGTCCCGCCGGGGCGGGGTTCCGGGCCAGGTCCACGCCGGAATGCCACGATCCGTGAAAGCCCGTTGCACGGCGTGGGCCGCGGCCACCAGTTGAGGGTCCTTGCCGTGGATGACGGCGGTGGGGACCAACGGGAAAACCCCGTCGCCACCCACCTGGATCTGGTCGGAGGGGCCCAGGGATACCCATTCGAGGGCGGGCTGCACGGCACACCCCGAAGGATTGCCGGAGGCATCGCTGCGCAGCACCCGGGCATGGGCGCAACACCGGGCGGTAATGGCGGCGAAGCGTTCGCCGTAAACGGGGGCGCGGCCCGGACGGGGCAAGGCGTTCGACAGGGCCAGGAGGTGCTGATTCAGCCCGGCGCCTTCGAGGCGGGTCTCGCAATAGAGGCCGGGCAGGCCGGTGTAGAGCGTCATGCGGCGCACAAGGGTGCCCGATCCCATGGGCGCGGTGACGGTCAATTCCTGCATCCAATCGGTGATTCGGGTTTCGATGCGCGTGAGTCCCGGCCCGGCGACGACCTCGCGTCCGTTGGTCCAGATCCCACGGCCCCCGGCCGTCTTGTCCGCGTCTTCCTCCAGGGCCACCACGCGATTGGCGGCCCCCGAGACGAAGTTCTCCCCCGTGGCCTTGCGCGAGAAGGAGGTGATGTCCCCCGTATCCGGGTCGGCCATGAGGAGCCAGGTGTCGTTCTCGATCTGGAGATCCTGCGTGGTGACAGGTCGGGGCAGCGTCCCCGTGGGCAGGGCGTAGTAGGTCTTGTAGCCCACGCCGGGCACGTCCCGCGCCACGAAGCGAACACGAATGGACCGGATGACCGTGCCCTTTACCGTGCGCAGATCGTCCACGACGAATGGAATCCGGTTCCCCTCCCGGTCTTCCAGCGAGAAGCCGGGGGCATCATCCAGGGGAATGGTCACCGTGCAGACATCGCTTCGTGCATGCGCGGCGGGGTTGAAAACCACCACGGCCTGAATACCCTCCGGTGTGAGGGGCATGTCTTCCAGGGTATTGGCCGTTCGGGCCAGGAAGCCCGTGGCGCCCCCCAATACCTCGTCACTCCAATCGGCGGCCTCGCGCAGGGCCGCCAGGGTGTCCACGTAGTCCTGTTGGCGCGCGCTGAACCCAAGGGTCCCGGGCGTGCCGTGGAGCAGCAACTGCCGCCACGCCAGGTCAAGCGGGGCGTCCGGGTAGGCCGCGCCCAGCAGGCCCGCGAAAGTGGCAAATCGTTCCGCCATGAGAAGCCGCCGTTCCACGCGCCAATAGGCGTCCTTCAGCGCGGGCTGGGACACGATGTCGCCGGGCCAGGCCCGGGTGAGCAAGCGCGACGACCGGGGCAGGGCCTGCCGGGTCTCGACGGAGAGATAGCCCAGTGCGTCAAAAAAATCCCGGCTTCCGCCCCCGCGAAAAAGGATGGGCGGGTAGGCTTGGGCCAGTTTGGCGGCGGCGCCCAGGTAAAAAGGCTCGGGCGGCGGCACCACGCTGGCGCTCAGCATGACATCGGCCTCGACACCGAGAGAGAGCATTTCGCGCCGCTGGAGGGAAGCCAGGCGACGCAGTTCGGCCAGGGTGGTGGGGCCCGTCACGGCTTCGCGACGCCGGTGCCACCCATGGGCGCCGCCGGGGCTTTCATGGAGAAAAAGACCGGGCACGCCCCCCACGTCCACCGCGCCGAGAAGTCCCGGCGCCCCGGCCATGGCGAGCAGTTGAGGGGTCTGCGGGGCGATAGCGGGCAAACCGTCCCGGTCGTAAACCGGACGGAGGTCCCCCAGGCGACGTTCCGCGGCGGTGAGACCATAGACCAGGTTTCGGAGCAGCACCTCGCCCGAAACCAGTCGCTCATCCACGTCGGCCATGCCCAATCGCGAAGCGCTCCGCCCCCGGCCAACGCTGTCGAGAAGGGTCTCGCGGATGCCGGGCGAAGCCACCAGCGCGGCCTGCCAATCGGGAACGAAACCCAAGTCAAAACCGTATTCCGGCTCGCGCTCGGCCAGAACCGCCTGCCGCGCGAAAGACAGGGCGCGCCGGTCGGTTCGGGCCGCCTGGTCTTCCGCCGTCTCGGGCGTGTAGCGCCGCCCCGTCACGAGAAACACCTTTCCCCCCTTGGCGCGTTTCAGCACGGTGACGGCGGTTTTGAACCGCGTCTGTTTTCCTCCCGTATCCAACTGTACCACCGTCCGAATCCGCTGCCCCGGAATGGCCTGGCCCGTGGGGATGCCGAAGGTCTCGCGCCAATCGCTTTGGGGCGGGACAAGGGGGATGTGGCGCAGGAGTGGAGCGCGCGAATCAGGCACGGTGATGCTTACGTCCACGGGACCCACGGGGTTATCCGTGGGATTGAACAGCGTCAGTTCCACATCCTGCCGAACGTCGAAGCGCGTGCCGGAGAAGTCCCCCGTATTCTTTAATTGCGGTACGTAAATTAACGGGCCGGCCGGAAAAGCGGGACGAATGGACAGGGCAAATTCAAAACCGCTGTTGCCCTTGAGCAAGGGCCGGTTCGCCAGGCCGCGCGCCCCAAAGGCACACACAGACATACCCGCCGCCTGGGCCAACACTTCGAAGCGCGCGCCGGGAAGCTCCAGGAGCAGCAGGTTATCCCCGGGCCGGAAAACCACGGCGAAACGGTCCACCCCGGCCGCCGCGACCGGGGCGGCGGCAATGTCACGCAGGGGAAATCCGTTGAACCAGACCCGCGCACCGAGCGGTGTCTGGAGATCGATAAAGGCCAGGGTGCGTCCGGTGGACCGTGCGTAAAAAGCGGCATAGGATATGCCTTCCTTCGAATCGGGGTAAAACGGCGCAAGGTCAAGTGCTTCGTCCTGCGCCCCCGCCCGCTGCCACATGGCCTCTCCCCCGGTGGTCTCGACCACGAGCAGATGTTCAGGCCGAACTCGCGCCACGCCGCCCACGGGGGCCATGAAATCACGGTCACCCAAAGGCGCGTCACCCCGGGCCAGTGCCGCGCCGATGCCGCCCTCCACATCGGGGGCAAATGGCCCGCACACCAGCCAATGCGCCACGTAGCCCCGGTCGAGAAGGGTGTCTATGGATTCCTGTCCCGGGCACGGGAACGCCAGGCACAGGCACATGAGGAATAGGGCTATCATTCGATGGCTTGCCATGACGCAAGTGTAGTGGAGCGGCATGGGCCGTGTCATGTTCTGCACCGGGCCGGTTGACTTCTGGCTCACAGACGATATAATGAATATAAAGAGTATTTTTTCTCGATTTTCATGCTTTGGCGGCGTCAAAAAGAGGGGGCGTGCCGCGCCCATGATGAATACAACCCGGGGAGGATGCGTGTCGTGAAGCGGTTTGCCCTTTTTTTTGTTTCGGCCTGTTGCGTGGTCCTGATGGGAGAGGCCTTCGCGGACCTGGTCTTACAGCCGGGGACGATAATCCACTTCGGGGATGGCACCACCCAATCAACGGCCCAAGTCGCGGGACCCCAGGGACCGACGGGACCGCAGGGACCGGAAGGGCCGCAGGGGCCTGCCGGACCGGGGGCGCCCGCGGACCATGGCGGCACGGGCAACACAGTCTCGGGCACCAGTGCCTTTGTCGGTGGCGGCGCAGACAACCGGGCGACGACGACCTATGCGACGGTGGGGGGCGGTTGGAACAACCTCGTCAGCGGTCCACGGGGAACCGTCGGCGGCGGCAACCTCAACACAGCAGGCGGCGAATCGGCCACCGTGAGCGGCGGCGGGTTCAGCGCCGCCAACGGTGCCTGGTCCGCGGTGGGCGGCGGCGCCTACAATTCCGCCTCGGGTGATTATTCCACCATTTCGGGAGGAGAAAACAACTCGGCCAACCAGCCACACGCCACGGTTTCAGGCGGCCATTACAACGCGGCCTATGCCGCCTATGCCACCATCGGCGGCGGCGGTCCCTCGGATCCGGCGAACACGAACACAACGCACAACCTGGTCACCGATGATTACGGAACCATCGCCGGCGGAGGTGGTAATCAAAGCGGAAACGATGGCGGGTCAACGACGGACGCCAGTTACGCCGTCGTGGGAGGCGGCAAGAACAACACGGCCAGTGATTGGGCAGCCACGGTCGCCGGCGGCGAGGGTAATGACGCGACCGCCATGTATAGCTCGGTGGGCGGCGGCTTTTTCAACACCGCCGGTTTTTCTCGCGCCACGGTCGCCGGCGGCACGAGCAACATTGCCGACGGCGAAGCCTCCACCGTGGCGGGCGGCGGCAGCAACACGGCGAGCGGCGGCGGCTCCTTCGTGGGCGGCGGCGCGGGCAACTACGCCCTGGGGGATTTCTCCACCATCGGCGGCGGCCAGGGCAACACCGCCAGTGGCGCTTACGCGATCATCCCCGGCGGACTGTCGAACCAGGCGGCCGGGGACTATAGTGTCGCCATGGGACGGCGGGCACGGGTGGGCAACACCCACCAGGGCACGTTTCTCTTTGCCGATTCCACCGATGCCGATTTCACCTCCGCGGTGGCCGATGAATTCGCCGTGCGCGCCAGCGGCGGCGTGTCCCTCTATACCAAGGCGGACCTGACTTCCGGTTCCGCCCTGGCCGCGGGTTCCTCTGCCTGGTCCGCCGTGAGCGCGCGGGAAATGAAGGAAAACTTTGAGCCGGTGGATCCCGGCGAGGTTCTGGACCGGGTGGTGGCCATGCCCATAGAGACCTGGAACTACAAGAGCCAGCAAGACACGATTAGCCACATGGGCCCCATGGCCGAGGACTTCCGGTCCGCCTTCGGCGTGGGTGATTTCGAGAATCGTATCACCTCCATCGACGCGGACGGCGTGGCGCTGGCGGCCATCCAGGGGCTTAACAGGAAACTTGAAGAAAAAGAGGCGCGCATCGCGGAATTGGAAGCCCGCCTGGAAACCCTGGAAAAGGCGTTTTCCACCATGAAGAAGTGAGTCGACGGGCGTGCCCTCCCTTAACCCGGATCCTCCCGATGAACAGGCGCCGGGTCCCCGGTCTCCCGCCAGGACGCAATCGCCCGCCATTGGAGCGCGAAAAAAATGACGCACAGCACGGTGGTCATCATGATGACGGGACGCGCCCACTTGGGGTGGCGGGAGATGCCCTGAAACAGGCCGGTCAGCGCAAGGCTGCCCAGGGCGATGGGCATGAGGAAGCGTCCGCCACCCGTCATGTGGACCAGGTCTTCCGTTTGCCACGGCTGAAGCAGGCGAAAGAGCAACATCCCCAAGAGGGCAAAGCATAGGCCCCTGCTTCGGGTTTTGCGCAAAAGGAGCACCATCCCCCCCAGTGCCACAGCTACTTCGGCCCAAGCCAGCCAGCAATACCGGTCGAGGCGGGCCACGGTTTCAGGAAGCAGGCCGATGGGATAAAACACCAGGAGCAAGGGACCCAGCACTTCATGAGGCGCGGACAGCAGGTTTTGCAGCGCAATCGTGCCATAGGGTGGAAACAGGCTGTAGGCCAGGAAAGACAGGAAGAACCAGCGCGGCACCTTCCCATCCTCGGCCCCCAGCAAAGCGTAGCATGTCAATACCATGCCCATACCCCGCCAGACGGGGTCGAAGGCCGGCCCGGCGATCAGGAACAGGTTGACCAGGGCGAGTTTCCAGACCCGGGGGGTGTCCAGGTAACTGGCAAGCATCAGCAGGGCCGCCACGGACAGCAGCATGGGCCAGAGCAGGTCCACGCCGGTGATGCGCAACACGGCCTCGCTTTTCAGGGGGTTCGCCATGGTCAGTACCGCCACCAGCGAGCCCAGCCACCAGGGACCACGCAGGGCATGGCGGGTAAAAAAGAACAGGCAGACCATGATCCCGTAAAGCAACGCCAGGTTCACGAGATGGTAGGCGGGAAAAAAATCGCCAAAGAGCCGCGCCTCGGCCCACGTCAGCGCAAGGGGAAGGGGAAGACGGGGGGCGGCGTCCGCCAGGCCGGCGCGGTCCGCGCCCGATGGCAGGATCCAGAGGGACGGGCCATACACCATCAAGAGATAAATGAAATTAAGAACAAGAAAGGTACGGGGACCGGCCGGGCGTCCTGATTTCTTTTCAGCGTTTTCCGGCGAATTGTTAGCCATGGCGCGGTAGTGTAGCCGCCGCGGGAACGGAGGTCAACGATCTTGCGAAGACGACCGCCGGATCAGTAGGCTTGGCCCATACACAGAACACCCAATGCACGTAGAAGAGGCTTCCAGCCTCTTTCAAAGCGGCTGGAAGCCGCTTCTACGGGAAAACTAATCAATCGGAAAGTAACACTCAATGCGCTACGAATGGATGCTCATGGCTTTGATGACAGGTTCAATCGCTTCGGCACAGGCACCCGCGCCCTTCGGGGATGCTGCGTGGCTTCGGAATCCCGTGTTCAAAGAGGTGCCGGTCATCAACCTGCTTCACCGGCAAAAGGAGAAGGGACCCAAAACAGGGGGGCCCAAAAACGTGCATACCCTCTTCCGCACGGAGATCCGGCTCCGCGAAAAGCCCAGCCGCGCCCTGCTCACCATCACGGGAGACGATTACTACAAGTTCTTTATCAACGGCCATGACGTGGTACAGGGGCCGGAAGGAGGCTATGCTTTCGCCTACCCCTACTATCGGCTCGACGTGACGGCGTTCCTGGAAGCGGGGACGAACTGCCTCGCGAGCCACGGCTATTACCAGGGACTGGTCAACCGCGCCTTCAACAGCGGCGACAACCGGTCGGGCTTCATGCTGCGCCTGGAGGTAACCTATCCGGGCGGGCGGCAGGAAACGTTTCAGACCGGCGACGATTGGCGGTGTCTGTCGTTGGATGTCTTTCACGAAACCGGCACCCAGGGCTATGCCACCCAGTTCATCGAAAACATGGACATGCGGAAAATGCCGCGCGGCTGGCGACTGGCGGGCTTCGATGATGGGGAATGGGCCACGCCCCTCATCGGTCGACAGGACCATGTTTTCACCCAGCAGATCACGCCGCCCCTCCAGCGCTACCGCCTGGACCCCGTGGTGACGAAAGACCTGGGCGACGGACGTTTCTTCTATGACTTCGGCAAGGAAATCGTCGCCTCCACGCGAATGAAGTTGACCGGTCCCCAGGGGCACGTGGTGACGGTACGTCACGGCGAGGAACTGAGCGGCCCCGACGAAGTGCGCTTCAAGCTCCGCGCCAACTGTACCTACGAGGAAAAGGTGACCCTCTCCGGCATGGAAGACCGGGTAGAGTTCTACGACTACCGCGCCTTCCGCTACGCCGAGGTGCTCGACGCGCCGGGTCCGGTCGAGTTCTGGGCCGAGGTACGCCATCATCCTTTCGATGAGACCAAGGCCACCCTCGCCTCTTCCATGCCCCTGGTGGAAGACATCTGGCGTATCTGCAAGAACGGTGTCCAGATGGGTTCGCAGGGCGCGTTTCTGGATTGTCCCTCGCGGGAGAAGGGCCAATACCTGGGCGACACGGTGATCATCGCGCGGTCCCACCTGTGGCTCACGGGCGACACCTCGCTAACGAAGAAAGCCCTTCAGGACTTCGCCGACTCGCGCTTCATCCACCCCGGTCTCATGGCGGTCGCGCCGGGGAACTTCATGCAGGAAATCGCCGAGTTCTCCCTGCAATATCCCATCATGGTCGAATACTATCTCGAACACAGCGGCGACACGGCCTTTGTGCGCAAGATCGTTGACGAGGTCTTTCCCGGACTCTTCGCCTATTACGCGGGCTTCGAGGATGAATCGGGACTCTTGACCGGACTCAAAGGAGAGAAGTGGGTGCTGGTGGATTGGCCCGCCAACCTGCGCGACGGCTATGACTATGATTACGCGGAAAACCGGGCCAACACGGTGGTGAACGCCTTCTACTTTGGCGGACTCACCACGGCGGCGCGGCTCTACGCCCAACTCGGCCTCGATCCCAAGCCCTTCGAGGCGCGGGCGGAACGCGTGGCGGAGGCCTTCGCGGCGCGCTTGGTGGACCCGGCGACGGGGCTTTACGTCGATGCGCCGGGGTCGTCCCACAGTTCGCTCCACGCCAACGCCATTCCCTTCTGCTTCGGCCTCACGCGCGGCGCGAACCCCGAGGCGATAGTCAACCTCATCCGCGAAAAGCGCCTAAGCTGCGGCGTCTACATCGCGTCCTACGTCATCGAGGGCCTCTTCCGCGCGGGCGAGGGCGACTTGGCCTGGGATCTCATCACCTCCGATGACCTCCACTCGTGGAACGAAATGCTCAAGCACGGGGCCACGGCGTGCCTCGAAGCCTGGGGGCCTGATCAGAAGGGCAATTGCAGTTGGTGCCATCCCTGGAGCAGCTCGCCCATCTACCTCATCGCGGAATACGTGATGGGCCTCTCCCCCGCCACCCCCGGCTGGGAACGCATTCGTGTCGCTCCCGCGCGCATTCAGAACCTGCCCGATCTGGACCTCGTCGTGCCGCACCCGCTCGGACACATTACCGCGCGCTACCGCCGGGGACTGGGCTATGACATCACGGTGCCCCCCGGCGTGGCCGTCGAAGTGGAAGCGCCGGAAGGTGTCACCGTCCGGGTTCTCACGCGGGCAGCTTCGTAGATAACAAAGGCAGGGTGGACGTCTGTACGGCTTCGTCCTCCCTCTCCGCTATTCGAAGCGGGCGGTGATCTCCCGGCCCACCACGGAACGAATCTTCAGCGTCCGGCCTTCCACCTCGCAACCGTCGAGGAGCCTTGACAGCACGGACATGGGACCGCCGTAGCCCAACTGCACGCGGGCCGTGTTTTCACTGTAAAAAAGCGTCTTGGCCAGCGTGACTTCCGGGGCGTCACGCAAAGCGGTAACGAGGGCCGTCACCCGCGCTTCCGTTCTCGGGTTTTCCAGGGTCAGCGTTACATGGTCCGACCCGTGCATGCTCCGGCCCAGCACGGCCAGCACGGCGGCCATGGCGGTATCCCCCACGAGCTTCAGCGCCGCGTCTTCCAGGGCCTGCTCCGCCGCGTCGGCCAGGTCCTCGCCATAAACCGCCGCCCGGCTGCTGAGATCGTAGATCATATCGCCATCGAAGCTGCGAAAGATCCGCAGGTTGATGCGCGCCACGCTGCGCATGACCTCGCCACTGCCGGCCGTTTTCTCGCGGGTAATGGAAGCCTCGCCCACCACCACCACGTCGCTTTCCCGTTCCATGGCAAAGCGCGCGCCCGTGGATGCGCCGCCCTTTACCACGTCAACCAGTTGTCGTTGCGTGTAAAGTCCCGCGATACTGTCGCTGCCTGTCACCGCTAGGTTAAGCCCCTTCAGACCATCGCGCAGGGTGGTTTCGGCGATACCCAGGTCCGGCACCACGAGATCCCGTTTCGGGTCCGCCTTCTCACCCATGAGCAAAAACAGCTTGGGGCGCCGGGGCAGATAGGGAAGCATGATCCGTGCAATGTCACGGTCGATATCGCGGTCATGGAGGTAGATATCCGCTTCAACGCCGGTCGATTCCTCCCGCTCATCCACGCGAAGGACGTCGTACCGGGCCACATAACGGTTGGCGAAGCGCATGATGGGCCGCAGCAGGGTGAGGTCTTCCGTGTGCGCCTTCTTCACCAGCACTTCGCGCATCACCTTGCGCACCGCGTCGGCCGCGGCATTCCGCCGCGCGGCGACCCCGGTCCCTTCCGCGTGCCCCTTGGCCCGCAACACCAGCAGGTCCGAATCCCCCGCCGCCGCGCGGGCCGAAGGAAGCAGGGAAAGCACCAGGGCCATGGCAAGCAGAACCCGGCGCCACCGCAGGGCGCGTTTCAGCGCACCGTCATCCCCGGTGGTCCATGGACGCACCCCTCGGCTCCCGGACGCCTAGTCCCGGCGCTGCGCGATGAGCAGCAACCGGATCAGGGTCAGGACGGCGGCGGCCGCGGCGGCCACATAGGTAAGCGCGGCGGCGTCGAGGACCTTTTTCGCGCCCGCCAGTTCATCCGCGGGCATGGCACCGCCCTGCGCCAGGGCAAGCATCGCCCGGCGGCTCGCGTTGAACTCCACCGGGAGGGTGATTATCGTGAAGGCCACGCTCGCGATAAAAAGGTAGATGCCCACCTTCAACACGATGCCGCCGCCAAGTCCGAAAAGCAGCCCGCCTATGATAAGCGGCCAGGCAAGTTTTCCGCCGATATTCGCCACGGGATAAATGGCGTGGCGGATACGCATGGGAGCATAGCCCCGGGCATCCTGGATCACATGGCCCACCTCGTGGGCCGCGATGCCCAGGGCCGCCAGGCTGGTGCTGTTGTACACGCCGTCCGAGAGACGCACCACCTTGTGTACCGGGTCATAGTGATCGGTCATTTGACCGGGCACATGCTCCAAGTCTACATCGTGGATGCCCTCCGAATACATGATCCCCCGGGCCACGTCAGCCCCGGTCATGCCGGATCGGCTTCCGATTTGCGAATACTTCGCGTATGCACTCTTCACCTTTGCCTGTGCCCACATGGCGATAAGCATGGGAAGGATCATGAGGATAAGATCCAGCCCACTGGTCGGATAAAAACCAAATGGCATCATTTTGTTGCCTCCGCACTTTTCGGCGCGGGCGCCCGCATGGTGCATGTGCCATGCAGCGCGGCGCCTTCCTCCATCACGAAACTCCGGGCGCGCACGTCGCCCTCCAGTTTCGCGGAGGCTGCAAGCCGTAACGCGCCGGGAGTCGTCACGTTTCCAAACACCTGTCCGGCCAGGTTAATTCGCTTCCCGGCCATCACATCGCCGTTGAGCCGGCCCGACGGGCCCAACTCGACACTCTCGGAACATTCCACCTTGCCCTCAATCGTTCCATCGACCGAGAGCGTTCCGGCGCGCACATCCCCACTCACCACGGCGCCGACACCCAGGTGAAGCCGTCCTTCCACCGTAACGTTGCCTTAAATTCGGCCCGAAATATCCGTGTCGGTGCCGCCCGTGAGGTGGCCTTCGATGGTCACGCCTTCCGGTATGACCATCTTCGTGGTGTTTGCGTTTCGCGCACGGCGCAAGGCCGGGCCATCTCCCCGCGTGTTCGACTGGTTCCGGGCCTCCGCGGCCACGTCCGGCCGGCGGCCCGCTCCCCGGCTGTTTTGCAGGGCGTCATTAAAGCGCGTGTTGAAGCGGCCCAGGAGCCCCTTCTTCGCCCCCCTGGCCGGTGGGCTGTATTTCCGCGGCACCTCGGTGCTTCGCACGGACCGGGATGCGGCGTTGTCCTTGTTTCCGGGGTTCTGGTCGCTCATGGCTGGCTCGCTCGATAGGTTGCGCCACGGATCGGAAGTCGTCGAGACGGTTGGCGATATTGGTGATACGGCCCGAAACAACAGTTTTCGGTTTGCCCAGGGAATACAGCACCCTTGAGTGTACCGCGACCGGCCCATATTGGTCAAAGGCATGACCGCTCATGGCATGACCGCTCATGCTTACCTAGAGCCTGTCCCAAAAAGGTGAATTTCTATGTCTCCTTGCTTCCGCGGTTGCCTCGCGGTTAGTCTTCCTTCGTCCGGCAGCGGGTTTTGTTGGTTTTTCGCGGTATTTGATTTGGCGAGGCACAGTTTTTCTGGGAGG
>JAJRTN010000110.1 GCA_024278275.1 Candidatus Hydrogenedentota bacterium | reverse complement strand
TTCGCATTAAGTATAGCATATGTTATATACGCTATACTTAAAAGTCAAGAAGAAAGCCCGGCAAAGCCGGGCAGATGAAAGGGGTGGCAGTCTCTTGCGGCAGAGGGTTAGCCTAAACTACACTTTGCAAACACCCTCTGATATATTCCCCACGATGAATGAGGATAGCCTCAAAGGCCTCTTACTTTCTCCGTTCCTTTTCCTTTTACGCTGCCTAACCCTGGCAAACATAGGCACCGTGGTACGGGCAAGAAGCTATGGCGTGCCCCCATTGTGGGGGCCGGGCCGAGTTGAAACGGGATGATGCGAGCCCGCTGGCGCTTCCTTTTTCATCTCCCTATGAAAGAACGTCCCCTTTTTGCCCGTTTCAACGGTACACCGCGCTATCAGTACTCGCGTCGCATGGGGCAAGAAGCGTTTTGATCGAGCCCCCGAAACTTCCACACCAATACTCTCGCGCCCGGTTGCCGAAAAGGTAAGCAAAGCGCCCTCCTTCTCAAAAAACCGGTCCTCCAAACGCACCTCAAAGCACTTGCCCACTGCTTCCGGCATACAGGCAAAGAACGCAAGCCTAACGCGGACCGCCCCCTCTTCCAGCAGGTCAATCCGTGGTCGATAGAACGTCATCAAAGCGACGGGCTCTCCATCCACCGTCAACAGCGGGCCATCTGCCAGGATGATGCCAGGTATCGGAACGCGCCGCTCTCCCCGCCCGATGACGCCATCGCCACTCGTGTCCATGGCCTTCCGCAGTGCCGCCGCCGGCTTGTTGGTCAGTGTAAGTTGGACCGTTACGTCCAAATACTCCGGCCCCACGACCAGTGTGATGTCATGCCGCATATCCTGGTTCAACACGGAATGGGCGCACGCGACGAACGGTAGCAGGATCCCTCCGACCAGGAAGAAAAAACGGGTAGGGTGGAACACGGCAGTCCTCCTCGGGCAAGTGGAATCATAACCGTTCACGGCGCTAAATACCAATAGAAAAGGCCCGGGAATTGGGATACCTTCCATCACGGTCATCCTGCTATGCTGTCACGGAGACACGACACCGTGCCCGGTGACACAAGGGTATTTGCAAGATGGCGGATCTTTTCACGTGTCATCCGCAGGACCGCGTTCGGTTCCCGTGTTTCGTATGTCTCGCTTCAGAGGGCTGCAACATACAGAACCCCGTGGAGTTACGCTGGGAATCACCTTTTTGTAAATGGCATTACATGGTTTGGAAAGGACACCCAATGATGCCGAAGGCCGTTTTGCTTACGCTCCTCTCGGTGTTGAACACCAACGGACAGGAGGCCACCATGATCCCCGATCCACTCACCGCCCTTGAAGGCAGGCCTGTCACCACCCCCGAGGCCTGGCGGAAGGACCGCCGCCCGGAGATACTCGAATTGTTTCGCGCTTGTGAGTACGGCCGCACGCCTCGGGATCCCTTCACGATGACTTACGAGGTCTTCGACGAAGATCCGAAAGCGCTTGGCGGCAAGGCCATTCGCAGGCAGGTGGCCATACATCTCGGCCGCAATGGAAAAAACCTGCGCCTGGACCTGCTGCTCTTTCTTCCCCCATCCGCCGAGGGGAAAGCCGTGCCCGTCTTCACCCTCCTCAACTTTTCGGGCAACCACACCGTTCACGCCGACCCCGCCATCGCCTTCCCACGGGGCCTGGTGCCGAAGCAATTCCAGGGCGGACGCGGCGCGAAGGCCTCCCGCTTTCCCGTGGAGGCCATCCTCGCCCGCGGCTATGGCCTGGCCACGGCCTTCTGTGGCGACATCGATCCTGATTTCGATGACGGTTTCAAGAATGGCGCCCATGCCCTTTTCGACTCGCCTGGTGATCGGCCCGACGATGCGTGGGGCACCATCGGCGCGTGGGCCTGGGGGCTCAGCCGTATCCTGGATTACCTTGTGACCGATCCCCAGGTGGACGCGGAACGGGTGGCCGTGCTGGGGCACTCCCGCCTCGGCAAGACGGCGCTTTGGGCGGGCGCGCAGGACGAGCGTTTCTCCATGGTCATCTCCAACAACTCCGGCAGCGGTGGCGCGGCCCTCGCCCGCAACAAACAGGGGGAACGCATCAAGGACGGCATTGAGCAGTTTCCTTACTGGTACTGCGCCCATTACCGGAACTACGTCAACCGGGAGGACGAACTTCCCATGGATCAGCACATGCTCCTTGCCCTCATGGCCCCGCGCCCGGTCTATGTCGCCAGCGCCACCGAGGATACCTGGGCCGATCCCGAAGGGGAGTTTCTTTCCTGCGTCCACGCGGGTCCCGTCTACCGCCTCTTCGGCCTCGACGGGGTGGGCGCCGCCGAGTTGCCCCCGCCCGACAGTCCTCTCCACCGCGGGATGATTGGGTACCACCTGCGCACGGGCAAACACGACCTCACGGCCTATGATTGGGAACAGTACATGGACTTCGCCGAACTGCACTGGCGGTAAGTGGGTAGGGTAACCGCGCCATTCACTTCACGTTTTAACACGCAAGAAGGACATGAGACCATGCTCACCATCGGATGCCTGTTGACCCTCGGCGTTTGCGCCGTCCCCGGCGAACCGGTTGAACGTTCCTTTGATATCTGGGATTGGACGGCGCCCGCGAAGGACCTCAAAATCTTCGACGCCTGGGCCGCGGACTTGGCGGGCATGGGCTTCACGCGCCTGGAGTTGAGCGTGCCATGGCGTATCGTCGAACCCAAACCCGGAAAGATGGACCTCGCGTGGCTGGCCGACCGCCTCGCCATCTGCAAACGCCACGGTCTTGGTATGCGCCTGCGCATCAACAGCTACTATGGTGGCGCCACCCCGGATTGGTACGACGGGGCCACATGGGTGGATCATGACGGCGGCGATGTTCCCCAATCACCTCCCTCCATCATGGACGAGCGTTTCTGGGCACACTACGGACCGCTCTGCACAGCCATTGCCCGCCGGTGCCAGGGCGAGGATGTGCTTTTCAATGCCTTCATCGGCATTCACGCCGAACTCAAGTGGGCCGACTGGTGGAGCTATGACGAGGCCACCCTGGCCCGGTGGCGCGAGGCCATCGCCCCGCCCCGGCCGGAATGGCTTCGCGACGTGGTGGATGACGACGCACCCCTGCCGGAGCGTCCGCCCGTGCCCCAACCCACGGCGGGACGGCCCGACACGCGCCCCGCCAGCCGTGCCTTCATCGCCTTTCGCGAATGGTGCTGGCGCGAGGCCGTGCGCCGTTTCAACGATGCCATCCGGGCGGGCGATCCCCACGCGCGCATCTCCGCGCCCCTCGGCGAGAGCTACCGTATCGGCAGCGCCCAAATGTCCAACCTGGACTACTGGGGGCTGAGCCGCGGCGCGGACCAGGTGGTGCATTCTTACGACTTCTTCTGGCACGGCCGGGACGGGGCGTGGGAGGCGGGCGCCACCGTGGCCGCTTTCCGCGGGATCACCGGTCTGCCCGTGTGCTTCGAGTACGACGCCGAGGAAAGCACCCTCGGCCGGGGTTACTCCATACCGCACTTGCTCGCCATGGGCCGCCAGGCCGCCCGCGCGGGGGCCGGCCTCAAGGTGGCCAACTACTCCTACCACGAAAAGCCGCCCTCCGATCATGCACTGCTTCCCATGCTCGTGGCGCAGTGGAAGTCACCCCGGCCCCGCGCTCCGTACCTGCCCCGTCATGATGCGGGCCGTGGGAAAACCGTGCTGCTCTTCTTCTCGAAATGGGCCAATTACAGCTACCGCGAGCCCGCCGGACAGGTCGGTTTCGCGTGGGTACACGACGCCCAGTTCGGCGTTTACAAGCTGTTCCAAGACCTGGGAATCCCCACGCGCATCATTTGCGAAGACAACCTCGACGAAGATCTCGGCGATTACCGCGCCCTCTTCCTCGCATTGTCACCGCCCGAACTGATGCCGAAAACAGCCCGGGCCAAGCTCGCCCGGCTTGCCCTCCCCAGGATCTGGGACTACCGGAAAGTGCCGCCCTTGCGCACCGACCACACGCCCGATAAAGCTACCGGTTTGGCGGAGTTCCGCCTCGCCACCGAGGTGACCCCCGTGGGTCCCGCCGATCTCGCGGATATGGACGGTTATGCTTTCGCCCTGAGCGCCGGGAAAATGAAACTCGCCGCCTATCGCCCCGGCGAAGTCATCCTCGGTTACCCCGTCGGTCTCCTCTATGAAACCAGCGACGAGCCCTATACCCATCAGGGCCTTGTCCTGTGGGCGATTCAACAAGCCACCGCCGGGGGGTTATAAAGGTCCGCCCGCCTTCCGGATGGTCTCGGCGATAGAGACGGGGACACCCCCTTGCCGCTTGCTTTCGTCGGCCGCTTCCATGAAGGCGAAGATCTCGATGGTCTCTTGCGCGGAGACGGGGGCCACGCCGGTCCGGAAGAAGGTCATGATTTGCGCCACGAGCGGGGCGTAGTCACCACCGCCTTGTTGGTGGGCCACGGCCTTGGTCCCGAAAAGGATGACCTGGTGGGGCGTGGCGGCGTTGCGTAGCCCGCGCAACGTGCCGACCCGGCCACCCGTCCAGACGCCGGTCACCACGTCCGTGTCGGGGGTGCTGATGCGGACCACGGTTTCGCAGCCCGTGCCGAGCACGGTGAAAAGGGCCTCCACCGGATGTACCCCGTACAAAAAAAGATCGGGGTGGTGGGGCTCATAGTAGCAGGGACCGTAGGAGATGGCCCCACGCACTTCGCCCACGTCCTCCGCCTCCAGGGCCACCAGGCCCTCGTAGTACCGGTAGGAAGAAGAACTGAAGCAGGGCACGCCGTGTTTCGCGGCGAGGCGAAAGATCTCGATGGCGTCGCGAAGCGAACCGGCCACCGGCTTGTCCACGAACACGGGCTTGCCCGCGGCGAAGACGGGTTTCACCTGTTCGAGGTGGGGCCGCCCGTCCACGCTTTCCAGCATGACGGCGTCCACTTTTTGGCAGAGTTCCTCAATGGTATCGACGATTTCGACACCGAAGTCTTTCTTGAGGGTTTCCGTGTACTCATTCACCCGGTCGCGGCTGATCTCCACGTCCGGGCTGCCGCCTTTGTACGCCGCGACGACCTGCCCGCCGGGCACGTGTTCGGGGTGATCGGGATTGTTCAGCACCTGGGTGAAAGCGATCACATGCGACGTGTCCAGCCCGATGAGGCCGATGCGAAGGTCATCACCCCGCGCACCGGGTGCCGTGGCGGAAGCCATCCCAAGGAGGGTGCTCATGGTAAGCAGTAGTTTGCCGTGGAAAATCATGAATCGGGTTCTCCTTCGTGGTTGGCGTGGGTTCGCGTGACCGTCATGATAGAAGGCCTTGCCCCGCTTATCAAGACGACAAAGGGCAACGAGTCACGGGCCTCCCTGGAGGTGCAACGCGGGAAAACAGGGCTTGGCAAATGGAGCCGTCCCCTGTAGAATGACGGTACGTAATGCGAAAAGTACGTATTAACTGCTCCTTGCGGCGGCTTGGGGGAACAATAAGGGTTGAGAGCCATGCGGAGAATCCTGGGATTGGTTGTTCTGGCTGGAATGTTAAGTCCTTTTCACGGCCTGGCCGGGGCGGCGGAAAGCGCGTCCATCGTTCAACGCGGGTATTTCCGCGAGATAACCGACGCGGCCACGGCCGGCTACACGGTCCGAAACCTGCGCATGAGCGGTGATGGATCGACCATCGTCTTCTGGACCACGGACAACACCACCGGACGCGACGCCTTGCGCGTAATCGGGACGGAGGGCAACAACGAGCGGATCATTATGACGGAAGGGGAAGAACTGACGCCGTTCTTCGTTGAAAGTTATGCCATCTCCGATGACGGGTCGCGGGTGGTGTATGCGCAGGGGATTGACTGGAACACGGACAACACGGAGATTCGTGTTTATGACACGGTGAGCGGCGTCGATACGGCGGTACTCACGACGGTGCCGCACACACGTTACGGTGAAACCAGCCCGGCCCGCATCGAACACCTTTTGGGCAACCGGCATTTTGCCCTGAGTGGCGACGGATCGATGCTGTTTTTTCTCAATTTTTTTGGGCCGCAAGGAACCAACAACGACGGGATTCCCGATTCGGGAATGACCCTGTACGGCGTAAGCATCCCCGATGGCGCGGCCACGCCCATCCTCTCCAATGCCGACATTCCCAACATCGCCAATGTGTCCCCGGAGGCGGACCGCTTGTTTTCCTGGACCGGCGCGGAGGCGACGGACTACACGGGAAGCATCGTCATCGTGCCGTTGAGTGCCCCCAATGGAAAACCACGCCACTTGGTGCGCATCGACCCGTCGTCGGGCGCCGCGAGCGCAACGATAATCCTGAACATCGCCGCCCCGTATTTTCATGGCCCGAGTCTTTCCCGCGACGGCACGGACCTGCTCTTTTCCCGTTTCGGCACAGGCGCGACCACGCCATCGGGGCTGGTGCTGATGAGCAGCGACGGAACAGGCACGGCCTCCTTGCTGGACCCCGGTTTCCCGGAAGGGGGCACCCATCCCACCAATCCCATATTGAGCGGCGACGGAAGCCGGACCGCGCACAACTTTGATCTGGGCGGCGGAAGCAGCCCCTCCGTGCGAACGGCGCGCACCGACGGATCGGGGGTGATTCCCGTGAGCCTGTACACCACCGTGGCCTACGGGGGCGGTACCTCCTCCATTTCCAACAACGGTCTACGCATCGCCTATGTGGGCGGAATCAAGCTCGATTCCAGTAACCCCGTGGCCAACGTGATCATCTTCGATTGGGACGGGGAGAAGACCATCCCCGGCGACATACCGGAAGTGGTGAACATCGTGGCGGAACCGCGGGTTGAACTGATCCGACAGCCGGGAGTCCAGGCCGAAACAACGGTCACCTACTCCTACAGCGTGTCCGGACCCAATGCCGGCTGGATGTACAGTTTCAACTACGACGCCATCGGCTTGGATCGTGACGGCTTGGGGGTCGCGGGCATGGGGCTCCTCTGGAGCGAACTGCGCGACGACGGTCAGAACGGTGATGAAAGCGCCGGGGATGGGATCTATGATGATCCCGGCATATGGGCGCAATACACGCTGGACGTGGACACAATCACCGGCCGCGGGGCGGTCACGTCGGCCAATCGCACGGCCAGTTTCGTCGATTTTACCATACCCGTGCGCGACCCCGTTGTGCCCGTGGCCGACTTCGCGGCGGCCCCCACCACAGGTGCCGCGCCACTGACCGTGACCTTCACAAACACCTCCACGGGAGACTTCGCCACGGAGCAATGGGATTGGGACGGCAATGGCACCTTCGAGACCTGGGACCCCGATTCCCCCGTTACCTACACTTACAACGCGGTTGGAAGCTATTCGCCCGGATTGAAGGTACTGGGCTATGGCAACGAGGACGCGACCACCAAGACCGACTTGATAGTCGTGACCGAGCCGGGTGGCGAAGGTGAGGGTGAAGGTGAGGGTGAAGGTGAAGGAGAGGGCGAGGGTGAAGGAGAGGGCGAGGGTGAGGGTGAAGGAGAGGGTGAAGGCGAGGGTGAGGGTGAAGGAGAGGGTGAGGGTGAGGGTGAGGGTGAGGGTGAGGGCGAGGGCGAGGGCGAGGGCGAGGGCGAGGGTGAAGGAGAGGGCGAGGGTGAAGGTGAGGGCGAGGGCGAGGGCGAGGGCGAGGGCGAGGGCGAGGGCGAAGGCGAAGGTGAAGGAGAGGGCGAGGGCGAAGGCGAGGGCGAGGGTGAAGGAGAGGGCGAAGGCGAGGGTGAGGGTGAAGGTGAGGGCGAAGGCGAGGGTGAAGGTGAACCCGACGGTTGCGCGGGCACGAAATGGGTTCAGCAGAAGGTGGACCACTACTTTGGCGA
This sequence comes from Candidatus Hydrogenedentota bacterium, assembly GCA_024278275.1. GTDB lineage: Bacteria > Hydrogenedentota > Hydrogenedentia > Hydrogenedentales > JAJRTN01 > JAJRTN01. Next base: position 2,758 of record JAJRTN010000110.1, on the reverse strand, counting down.
CATGTTCTTAATGCTCCTTTCCATCGGTGTTCTGGCCGGATTGGGTATGCGCGGAAAACAGGATTAGGGGAGGACGGGCGATTTCACACACGTTTTCTTGGTAACCGTTCACAACTTTCTTGGACCGTCATGGCGAGGGAGCCTGAGCGGTCGTGACAATCGGGGTGCCCCGGGGAGACGCTTCCTCACACCCGGCAGTCGCGTCGCTCATACAAGAGCGTACTTTCGTCATGGTGCAACGGCCCGTTCCTCGCCGCGTTTCTTGCCATGACGGAGGTGGAGAGCCGTGAACCGTTACCGTTTTCGCCGTGCGGCAACTCGCCATTTTCGGGAAAGGTCCCGCAACCGGGAAAGTCGTTGGCCCAGTGACCGGAGAAAAGGGTGGATCCGCGCGGACCAGGAGGCACGACCATGGCCCATCGCATTCATGTCGTCGCACTGCGCAATACCACGGTCGATGCCGTGCGTGACGCGCTGGCGCCTTGGGGGAGGATCGAGGTCAAGACCGCCAATGGCTGGTGCTGGTTTTCCGCCCCTGTGTGGCATGTTGGGGCGGACCAGATCCTCGACAAGCTCCAGGATTTTGACGGCCCCCTCTTGCTGGTTACCACGGAAGACGCCTGCCGCTGGTACCTGCAACTGCGCAAGAAGGGAGGGGCGTCCTATGTTGCGGTGCATGAATTCCCGCCCTGCGGCCAGGACGACGGCGCTCTTGACTGGGATGACCTGGATGACTTCGAGGAGGAGGACGAAGGCAAGGCCTGTGAGGTGCTGACGCTTGGGATGCCTCCGATTCCGGCATCCGACTTGCCCGCCCTGGCGTTCCGGGATGCGTTCTTCGAGCCTTACCTGGACGACGGGGAGGAGGATATCGAAGCGGGAAGGGAGTACGACGAATCGCCTCTCGGGCAGCTCCGCGAAGCGTATGCTTCACTGGGACTTCCCTTGCCTGAGACCATCATCGCACGGCTCCGCGAATTGCCGGAAGAGGAGGTTGGAGAGGCTTTCCGGGTGCTCCACGCGGAAGACATACAGCAAGCTTTGGAACATTTCGCCATCCCCCACGACCGCCGGACTGTGCTTGACATTCTCCGCGGCAAGACCGTCACGCCTGTTGAAATGGATTGGGATATTGGCAACTTACCCCGCTTTCTCGCCGCCCTGGGGCTTGGTCCTCATTTCGAGAAGATGGTGGCCGATGCGGAACGTGAGGCCCGGCAACTCGCGGAGCTGGAATCCGAGGACTTTGCCCGGTCCGTTGTCGAGGCGATGCGGGGGGTCGTGTTCGTGAGTCTCGCGGGTGGAGCGGTGGCGATTCCCATCACCGATGCGCCGCTCCTGTTTCGGGCCGGTTATTACACGAACGTGGACATGGAGGGCGCATTCGAGGCGCGCCTGCCCGGGAGGGCTTCTTTCACCCCGTCGGAGCGCGTCCCGAACTACCTGAGCATCGCCGAAGCCGACGGGAAAGTGTTGATTGGCGTTTCTAATAGCGATGTTTTTCTGGTGGAAGCATCCAGTGCGAAACTCGGCGGAATGCTCGGCGCGCTTCCCGGCGGCACGGAACTGATACTGCACATGGCGAGCAAAACGGTTCCGTGTCAGCAGTTCCGGGGTTTCATCCGGGACGGTCAATGGTGGGTCGAATCTTCCGTTCCTCCACTTCCGGCCGAATCCCTGCCGAGGGCCATGGATGTCTTTCGCGCCGCCCGGTCCAAGGTCCCGTTGATGGCCGCGAGTGACGGCGAGGCACGGGTGATCCTGGCGGCCGCAAAAACCGACGTGATGCTCTGCGATGCGCCGCCAACGCGGGAGGGCCTGGCGCTGGTGGCCGACCGCCCGTACCAGGATGACCTCGCCGCCTTGTTTTTTCAGCACCGCTTCGGGGACCTGTGGGATTGTTCCGCGCAAGTCGCGGAGGACAGGAGGCGCTTCGATGTGTGGCGTCAATTCGAGAAGGAAATGGCCGAGGCGGAACAACTGCCCGTCAAGGACAGGGTGATTCTCGAAGGCCGTGCTTCCAGGTTCCTCGAGGCCGACATGAAGGCGGCTGCGCGTGACAAGGAACTGGCGGAGGGTATCCGGAAGCTTCCGGTCGTCCTCAAGGCATTGTCCGCGCTTGGTTTCGAGCACTTGGGCGATCTCGTTTGCGAAAAGGTTGGCAAATGCGTGATCTGCGCCTTTGCGAATCCCGGCGAACCCGCCTTCGCCGCTCACTATGTGGTCCCCTTCGGAGTGACTTGGGAAGACTGCTTCACCCCCTTTGACGACGGCACGTCGCTGACGACGGCCACCGGCATGCTTGAAGGCAGTATTGCCCGCTTGCGTATCTTGCAGCACCCGTGTGAATCCGGAAGCCCGGAGGAACTTCTCGCGGCCCACCGGACCGGGATGGATATTCTTCGCAAGCACGGCATCGAAAAGGTCCGGATCCAGCCGACCCTTGAGGGATTCGCCCGTGCCATGGACGAGTACCTGGTGAAGCGACTGGCGGCGGAATAGGGGGGTCGCCCATGCTGCCGGATGATTTCCACAAAGCGGCTCGCCGCAACGCACGGTTTCACCACCAGGCACGGCCGGATCGGGTTGGCGAGGTGGACCACGCTTCGCGCAAGTCGAAGTACGTAGACATAATGGACCGACCGGCTCGGATCGCCTATTCGTAGGTTAAGCTATACTTAAGGTCCACCGTAGCCCAGCGCTACATACGAAAGGAACCGGTCATGTCCATGAAGGAGAATATCATATTTGTTGGTCT
>JAJRTN010000109.1 GCA_024278275.1 Candidatus Hydrogenedentota bacterium | reverse complement strand
AGACCAACAAATATGATATTCTCCTTCATGGACATGACCGGTTCCTTTCGTATGTAGCGCTGGGCTACGGTGGACCTTAAGTATAGCTTAACCTACGAATAGGCGATCCGAGCCGGTCGGTCCATTATGTCTACGTACTTCCGTCAACGGACAAGCAGGAGCTTGTCCCTACCCGCCACGCCCTGCGTGGTGGTTGCGGTCCTGTCACAAGGAGAACATCACGGCAAGTGCGTTTCGCCGGGTCGGCGCCAGGCACCGGAAAAATCGGTCGATGATGACGGCCTGTTCGACAAACAAATCCCGATCAAACCGTGTGTCCAGCCGTTTGATGAAACTGATTTTGTCCCTTTGACTTATTGGTCCCCGTCGAGGAACAGCGACCAGGGCTGTTCCAACACCTCTTTCAAGTAACTCATGAACCGGGCCGCGTCGGCACCGTCGATCACGCGATGGTCGTAGGACAGGCTCACGGGCATCAGGAGACGAGGCACGAATTGTCCGTGCTCGAACACGGGTTCCAGGGCGGCCTTCGACACACCCAGGATGGCCACCTCGGGCGCGTTGATGATGGGGGTGAAGGAGGTCACGCCGAGCCCGCCCAGGTTGGTGACGGTAAAGGTCGCGCCCTGCATTTCCTCCAGCTTGAGCTTGCGGTCCCGGGCGCGGGCGGCGAGGGCGGGCAGTTCCACGGCAAGCTCAAAGAGGCTCTTCCGGTCCACATCGCGAACGACGGGCACCAGCAGACCGTTGGGCGTATCTACGGCGACGCCGAGGTTGTAATACTTCTTGAAAATCACCTGCTCCCCTTCGGCGTCGAGGCTGGCGTTGAGGCGCGGGAAGCGCTGAAGCGTTTCGGCCAGGGCCTTGAGCACGAACACGGTCACGGTCAGCTTGCCGCCCGCCTCCTTCACCCGCGCGCCGTGCTTTTTCCGCACCGCTTCAATCCCGGTGATGTCCACCTTCTCGAACTGGGTCACGTGGGGGATGGTCGCCCAGCAGTGCGCCATGTGTTCGGCGGTTTTCTTGCGGATGGCATTCATGGGTTCACAGGTCACCGCGCCCCATGGGTCGTTTTCGGTTTCCTCATCGGCCGTGGACGCCACCGCCGCTTCGGGCGCCGCCGTGGCGCCTTCAAGACTCTTGAGATAGGCCTTCAGGTCACCGGCCGTCACCGGGCGATGGGGGTCGGCCACGGGCACCTCCCTGAGATCCACGCCCTGCTCCCGCGCCATGCGCCGCACCGAGGGCGCGGCCAACACCGGGTCCGGCCGGGGCATCCGAACGGTTTCTGACGCTTCAGGCTTTGGGGCGGGTTTGGACGCGGGAACTTTCGCGGGTTCGGGGATGGCCGCGGGCGCGGGGGGGGACTGTTCCGGCGCGGGCGCTTTGGCCGGCGCGCCTGACGCTTCTTCGTCGATCACCAGCACCACCGTGCCCACCGTGATCTTATCGCCGGCGGCCACGCGGATTTCGGTCACCGTGCCCCCCACCGGGACGGGGATTTCGGCGACCGCCTTGTCGGTCTCCACCTCGATGACCGGCTGGTCCGCGGCCACCGTGTCGCCCACGGCCACCAGCAGCCCGGCCACCGACGCCTCTTCCACGTTTTCACCGAGTTCGGGGAGTTTGAATTCCGTTGTCATGCTCTGTGCTCTTTCTGTTTGAAGACCCTTCGCAGTCCGGGATGCCGGCGGGTCTTGTTCCGCAGGGTGGACCAAGACCCAACCGGGATCGAAGACTCACCATGACGGGCTTGCGTCATCGGCATCAAAGTGCTAGTGCATGGGGTTGCGCTTGCTCGCGTGAATACCCAGGTCCTTGATGGCCTTCTTCACCACCTCAAGCGGCACCTCGCCGCGCCGTTCCAGGGCGTGAAGCGTGGCCAACACGACAAAGCGCGCGTCCACCTCGAAATGATCACGGAGCGCTTCCCGCGATTCGCTCAGGCCGAAGCCGTCGGTGCCGAGACTGGTGAGACCGCCGGGCACCCATTTGGCAATGCCGTCGGGCAGGATTTTCATATAGTCCGAGGAGGCGACCACCACGCCTTTTTCCTTCTCGAAACATTGGGTTACGTAGGGAACCTTGGGCCTGGTCGCGGGCCGCAGGAGATTGGCGCGGTCCACGTCGAGGGCGTCCTGGCGCAAGGCCTTGTAACTGGTAACGCTCCACACGTCGGCCGCCACGCCGTAGTTTTCTTCGAGCATGTCCCGCGCCTTGAGCACTTCGTTCATGATGGCGCCGCTGCCCAACAGTTGCGCCCGAAGCTTGAGGTCTTTTCGCCCGGAGGCGCGGAACTTGTACATGCCTTTGAGAATGCCCTGCTTAATGCCGTGCCCCCTGGGCATGGCGGGCATGGCGTAGTTCTCGTTTCCCACGGTGATGTAATAGAAGCATTCCTCCTGCTTTTCGTACATGCGGCGGATGCCGTCGCGGATGATTACGGCGATTTCGTAGGCGAAGGCCGGGTCATAGGCCTGAATGGTGGGCACCGTGCTGGCCAGCAGGTGGCTGTGGCCGTCCTGGTGCTGGAGACCTTCCCCCGCCAGGGTGGTGCGGCCCGCCGTACCGCCGATGAGGAAGCCCTTGGCCCGCATGTCCGCCGCGGCCCACACGGAATCGCCGATGCGTTGAAAGCCGAACATGGAGTAGTAGATGAAGAAGGGGATCATGTTGATGCCGTGGGTGGCGTAGGCGGTGCCCGCCGCCGCGAAGGAGGACATGGCCCCGGCCTCGGTGATGCCTTCCTCCAGGATCTGCCCGTCCTTGGCCTCCCGGTAATAGAGGAGGTTCGCCGCGTCCACCGGCTCGTAGAGCTGGCCCCGGCTGGAATAGATGCCCACCTGGCGGAACAGGCCGTCCATGCCGAAGGTGCGGGCCTCGTCGGGGACAATGGGGACGATGAGCTTGCCCAGTTCCGGGTCGCGCAGCAGGTGGCTCAACATGCGCACGAAAGCCATGGTGGTGGAAACGGGGCGGTCGTTGCCCTGGTAAAACTCCTCGAAGATGGATTCGGGCGGCGTCTTGACGGGTTCGGCCCGCGCCACGCGCTCGGGCATGGGGCCGCCCAGTTTCTCCCGCTGTTTTCGCAGGTAGACCATGGCGGGCGAATCTTCGGGCGGCTTGTAGAAGGGCGCGTAGGCCAGCACCTCGTCTTCAATGGGGATGCCGAAGCGTGCCCGGAACTCGCGGAGCTCGTCCTCGTTGAGCTTCTTCTGGCCGTGGGAAATGTTCTTGCCCTCGCCGCTTTCGCCCAGGCCGTAACCCTTTACCGTCTTCGCGAGGATCACCGTGGGCGCACCGGTGTGCTTCACGGCGGCATCGTAGGCGGCGTACACTTTCTCCGGGTCATGGCCGCCCCGGCGCATTTTACTGAGTTTCGCGTTGGACAGACTGTTGAGCAAATCCGCCACGGCCGGGCCGCGGTCAATGAACCACTTTCGGATGTACTCCGCGGATTCCACCGTGAACTTCTGGTACTCACCGTCCACCGCCTCTTCGAGCAAACGCCGCAGACGGCCCTCCGTATCCCGGGCGAAGACCGGGTCCCAGTCATCGCCCCACAACACCTTGATGACATTCCAGCCGGTGCCGCGAAAACTCGATTCCAGCTCCTGCACGATCTTGCCATTGCCGCGCACCGGCCCGTCCAGGCGCTGCAAGTTGCAGTTGATCACGAAAATGAGATTGTCGAGCCGCTCCCGGGCCGCCAGCGAGATGGCGCCCAGGGCTTCCGGCTCGTCCGTCTCGCCATCGCCGAGAAAAGCCCACACATGCCCGCCATTGCGGGGCTTTAGGCCCCGGTCCTCCAGGTAGCGGTTGAACCGCGCCTGGTAGATGGCCATGATGGGACCCAGTCCCATGGAGACCGTGGGAAACTGCCAGAAATCCCCCATCAGCCGGGGATGGGGATAGGAAGACAGGCCCCCGCCCCGGCTCAATTCCCGCCGGAAATGATTAAGATGATCTTCCGTGAGACGCCCTTCGAGAAAGGCCCTTGCATAGATGCCGGGACACGCATGCCCCTGGAAATAGATCTGGTCGCCCCCGTAATCCGCGCTCTTGCGCCGGAAAAAGTGGTTGAAGCCCACCTCGTAGAGATTCGCCGAAGAGGCGAACGTCGAGATATGCCCGCCGATGCCGTCCGACTCGCGGTTGGCCCGCACCACCATGGCCATGGCATTCCAGCGAATGATCGATTTGTTGAGACGTTCCAGGTCCCGGTCACCCGGATAGGGGGGCTGTTGTTCCACGGGGATGGTGTTGACATAGGGCGTATTGGCGCTGAACGCCCGCGATGCGCCCTTCGTGGCGGCGTGGGCGCGAATGCGCTCGATGAGGGCGGCCGTCATTTCCGGCCCCTCTTCGGCCAGCACCGAATCCAGCGATTCCACCCAGTCCCGGGTCAGGTTCTCCAGCGTTTCCTTGTCATATGTCTTGCTCACCGACATGTTTATCCTTGTTCAAGCCTCGGTGTCACAAAGGCACCTGCACGGGAATCGTCCGTCTCCCATGGACGGTGGAGAATTCATTGTAGGTTACCGACCGCCCACGTCTCAATGATTGAATGGAAAAGCCATCCACTCCCGCACCACCCGGATCGACATCCCGCGAAAGGGCCTGTCGATTGATGTGCGACTCCCCCCCGCCAACAGGGGGATCCATGATGAAGCATGTCCATGCCCGGTCAACGGACAGGCGGGGCTTGCCCCTGCCCTTCATCCATGAAAAGTGCGTAGACCCGGCAGGACCAAAGGGAAACAGCCCTGGATTCGACAGGAACGGTCAATCCGGCTGAAACCCGGGTCCCACGACAATCGCCGCTAACCCCACGGGCGAAAGGCGGGCTCCACCACGTTCAGTTTCCAGTCGCGCCAGTAGTATTTCACCGGGTCGCCCGGCACCCAATCCCTGTAGATCTCGTCCCAGGTGAGGGGTACGTTGTGGGGTTGCATCGAGTCGGCCCGCACTTCGTGGCTGAGGGGCTGATACCGGAAGTCCACGGACAGGCGAAGCCGGTCCCCGGTGACGTTGTCCCGGCCCTGGTGCACCACCAGGCTGTGCAGCATGATTGCGTCCCCCGCCTCGACATCCCCCTCGGCCCACACGGTATCATCCGGAACGTCCACGCCGCGCCCGCCCGCACCATAGGCATCGTGTGCCTCCAGGAAGCCAAGCTGATGCGTCCCGGGCGCCACGGCCAGGCCACCCAGGCACGACGGACAGTCCCCCAGCGGGGCCCACACGGTCCACGTGTCCCGTGTTCCGCCAATATGAAGGAAGTCCTGATGGGGCGGTGTCGTGAACTTCGTCGTGTTGGGGAAGACCGTTCGGCAAATGTTACGGCTGTGGGGCAGAACAGCTTCCCCGAAGACCTTCTCCAGGGCACCCGTGATGGCGGGCTCCAGCGCCAGCGCCTGGAAATCGCGCAGACGCAGAATATCGTGATAATAGGCCTGCCACACCTCGTCCCGCGACTCGATGACGCACACGTCCGGGTGGGCGATGCCCTCCAGGAGGGCCGCGCCCGGCTTAAGCCAACCATGTTTCCGGCACCTTTCAAGGACCTGGCGCCGCACTTCGGTCACCTTGTCCCGGTCCAGGAGCCCCTTGAAGAAGAGATAGCCTTCTTCTCTCGCCCGAGCCTTCAGGGCCGGCGGATCATTCAGCAGGGGGGTTGAATCGCTGTGTGACCGGGTTTTGATCATGGTCACCATGGCCACGGCCTCATCCTCCATTGTGGGTCACCGGCAACATAACTGTCATGTGTAACCGTCTTCCTCGCCATTTTATGCCGGGTAGCGCCCCATGATGTTGTGTGAAGCACTTTTCAGCGGCGGTGAGTGGGAAAAACGCGGGATTCATGGTAGTGGACGGACGCCCGCGGCCCGTCTTTCCGACAGGGCCCGGAAAGGGACCACGCCTTCACTCGCGCCACAAGTTGCCCAGGCTGGGCGCGCCGCCGGGAAAACCCGCGCGGGCAAGATCGGCCAGCGTGGCGCCGAAATCGGGGAACATGGGCAACGTGGGGAGCGTCTCAACGGGCTGCCAGGCCACTTCGACGATGCGGGCATCGTCGCCCAGCCGGGGCGCGCCCCCTTCGTGTTCCGCCAGGAAGCAGAGATTCACAACGTGCCGGCCGCCTCCGGGTGCAATGGCGTCACTGGCGAGAACGAGCCGTCCCGGTGTAACTTCGATTTGCACCTCCTCCCGGAGTTCGCGAATCAGTGCCTCGGCCATTGTTTCGCCGGGATCGACGCCCCCGCCCGGCAACATCCAGTAGGTCCGACCTTCCTTGAGGTGGCGCACCATGAGCAGAGCGTCATCACGCAGGATGATCGCCGCCACGCGTATGCGAATCGCCTGGGACATGGGAACTCCCGGAATAAGGGATTGCGATGAAGAAAGCGATACGTTCGGCGCTAAGCCTAGCAGAAAAACACGAAGCCGACAATGGAGCGGACTTGGCGGCCGCAATGCCTGGTTCCGGCGCCGCCAGGCAGTCCGCCCCCGCCGCCTCCTGTGCCGGGTGTGATACAATCAGACGGCGAAGCAGTTCTTTTCATGTCGGCAACGGAGGGGATTTCGAGGTGAAGCTTTTTTCCAAGGCGAGCGAATACGCCATCTTGGCCATTATGCGGGCAATCGAGACGGATTCTTTGGATGGGTTCTCCACCTCGGATGTCTGCCAGGGCGCGGGTATTCCCGAACCGGTGGGGCGAAAGGTGTTGGTTGATTTGGCGAAAGGCGGACTGATAACGGGGAAGCGGGGGCCCGGAGGCGGATACAAGCTCGCGCGAAAAGCGGAAAATATCACCCTCATGGACATTGTCATTGCGGTGGACGGCCCCGCTGCTTTCGAGATCTGTCCCTTGGGCTTTCGGTGTGAGCGGGGGTTGAAAGACTGCCGGGCGGCCAACCGGGGCGCCTGTCCCACGGCCTGTCCCGAGTGCGGCCTGGGGCATATCTGTCCGCTTCACGGTCTCTGGGGAGATATGCGCGGCATGGTTACACAGCGCCTGGAATCGATGAGCCTTGAGGTCATGCGCCGCCGCCTGGTGGACACGGGAGAGTTGATGGTCTGAAAGCCTCTTGAATTATCCGTTCACAAGGCCGACGACGGTACCTGGGAAAGAACGCGTAAACGGGATCTCCCGATGGCCGAAACAGCCCCTGGCGCCTACCGGATTTCCCCGAAGGGCTAATAACAAGGAAACGATCACATGCGATTTCCCGCGCTGGATGACGCGTTGCGGCGGCAACGCCTGACACCCCCCGAGGGGCGGGTGTCCATGGTGCTCGACACGGACACGTACAACGAAATCGACGATCAGTTTGCCGTGGTCTATTCGCTGCTCTCCCCGGAAAAGCTGGATGTGCAGGCCCTCTACGCGGCCCCTTTCCTCAACGACCGGTGTGAAAGCCCCGCCGACGGCATGGAAAAAAGCCACGAAGAAATCCTGCGCCTTCTGTCACGGCTGGACCGCGATCCGGGAGGCCTGGTCTTCCGCGGTGCGACGCGCTACCTGGGGTCGTGGGATACGCCGGTGGAATCCGACGCCGCGCGTGACCTCATCGATCGCGCCCTGGCTTCCAGGGAAGAACCGCTCTACGTGGTGGCCGTGGGCGCCATCACGAACGTGGCCTCCGCTATTCTGCTGGAACCACGCATCATCGAACGCATCGTGGTCGTCTGGTTGGGCGGGCATGCCCTGCACTGGCCCCACACCTTCGAGTTCAATTTGAAGCAGGATCCATCGGCCGCGCGTGTCATCCTGGACAGCGGAGTTCCCTTCATTCACGTGGGCTGTGTGGGCGTCACTTCCCATCTCACCACCACGGTCCCCGAGTTGGAACGGTACGTGAAAGGGCGCGGGGCCATTGGCGATTACCTGGTCGAGATATTCCGTGGCTATCACGACGACCACCGCGCCTGGGCCAAGGAGATCTGGGACATGGCGGCCGTGGCGTGGCTGGTGGACCCGAAAATGGTTTCAGGACACATCGTCCCCAGTCCGGTGCTCACCAACGATCTCAAGTGGGGTTCCGCGCCGGATCGCCATCCCATTTTCGATGCCCTCTTGGTGGACCGCAACCGTATTTTTCGCGATTTCTTCGATAAGTTGGAGGCCCGGGCGAAGGCCTAGCCCATATTGCCGCCCTACGTCCCGTGAGACTCGTTTTCCGTGCCTTGCCCGCAACTTCGCCGTAATATGCCGCATCGCCGACCTGGCCCGGCATGGCCGTAATCGTCTCCACGGAGAACCGCCGTGGCTCCGCGGGAAAGTAGAAGAGGCTTCCAGCCTCTTCAAAGCGGCTGGAAGGATCTTCTACCTTACCGTCCTCCCCGCGAAAGGGTGTGTCGATGTAGTCGTGAGTGCCTACCCATGGGTAGAAACCTGGTTTTTTTGTTGTGGTGTTCCATTCAGGCCCGAAGGGCTGGCAGTCCGTAGCCGTGGGTGAGCGCAACGAGCCCACGGAATGTATCCATATTATGTAACCAGCCCCGAAGGGTGACAGCAATCCGGCGGCGTTGCTATAAAAAAACATGGGCACATGAATAGGGGCGGTTCCGGTCACGTGACATGGTCTCTTGCATCCACGCGCCAATCCCCGGGGAAGATCGAGCCTGGTAACACGTTGTTGCCGCCAAGTGTTAAACTGGCACCGGGAGACATGGCTCCGGGCGGGCTTTCACATCACAATGCCCGATCTCAGGCGCATAGACTATGGAGTACCATCATGCAGTACGTTCGTATTCAGCTTCTGGTCATGGTGACATTATTGTTGGGCGCGATCATGCCGGTGGGCCGGGCGGGGGTGGTCATCAATGAAATCAAGGCCTCCAGTTCCGACCGCATGCTTCGCTGGACGCCGGACGGTGTGTCCCGTCTCGGGGTGGGCGAGCCGTGGTATGGAACAAGCTTTGACGATTCCTCGTGGAACACGGGACAAGGGCCGCTGGGCTACGGGGTCGCAGGCCTGAACACCACCATCGACACGGGGGGCGCCCGGTCGTTCTACGTCCGCAAAACCTTCACCGCCACCGCCGCGGACGCGGCCAGCACGGACGACCTGGTACTGAGCCTCAACTTCGATGACGGGGTGGTGGTTTACCTGAACGGAAAGGAAGTGCTGCGCAAGTCGCTGGGCGCCCCGGGGCTGTGCATTGCCCACGACCATTTCGCCTACAACATCCACGACTACGGCGCGGATGAAAACTACTCGCTCGGCCAAACATCGGACCTGATTCACGAGGGGGAAAACACCCTCGCCATCCAGGTCCACAACGTGGACATCGCTCACTTTCAGATCCCCCCCGCGTCGGACAGCCTGGCCCTCGGGGTCGGCCTTCAGTACTCTTATCTCGTCCCCGCCCTCGTCTCCCGGGACGATACGTTTCGCTTCCTGCCCGGTTACGGAGAACCCTCGGGGGGGGAAGGGGACGGCCGCGAGTTCTATGACTGGATCGAGCTGTACAACAACGGCGCCGCCGCAGTGGCCTTATCCGGATGGGCACTCACCACCGACCCGTCGAAGAGGAAGAACTGGGTTTTCCCGGACGTTGTCCTGGGGGCCGGGGAATACCTCGTGGTCTTTGCCTCGGAAGGCGCATCGCCCACCTTGCCGCTCCAGGCCGATTTCAGGCTCAGTTCCAAGGGTGAGTACCTGGCGCTGGTCAATCCTTCGGGCGTTGTGGAGGACGCTTTTGAACCCGCCTATCCGCCGCAGAATCTCTTTTATTCCTATGGCCGGGTGCCGGGCGGCGGTTTTGCCTATTTCGCGAATCCCACGGCGGGCGCGGAGAACGATCCGGCCGGATCGCTGGACTCCTATCTTGCGCCGCCCGTGTTCAACGTGGACTCCGGCTTGTATGAAACGCCCTTTGAACTGACCCTGTCGGCGGAGGAGGGCGCGGAAATATGGTACGGCATGACGGGGCCGGCCATGGTCTCCCTGGGGGGCGCTCACTTTGAGTTCAACCGAACCGGCGACCGCGAAGGCTGGCAGGGATGGAACGGCACCAGCAACCTGAGGGTAAGCGACGGAGCCCTCAGCTTTGACACGACGGGCCCCGATCCGCATGTCGGCGGCCCGCCCGTTCAATTCTCCGCCGAGACCTACCACTATATCGATCTTCGCTTCAAGACCACCACGACGGGCACGTTTCAAATCTTCTGGACCACCTCGGTGGGAGGCTGGAGCGAGGAACGCAGTATTAAGTTCCAGGTGGACACCCCGGACACCTTTATCACCAAGGTCGTTAACATGGCGTATCTCTCCGCCTGGAATGGGATGATCACGCAATTGCGCTTTGATCAAGCTCCTGGAGACGGGGTGTGTACCATTGATTTCTTCCGGGTTACGGACGCGCCTGAAACGGAGCCCGTCGTCTCCACCGGCATTCCGCCCGAGGCTGCCCAACGGGTTCCCGGCCGTGAGCCGGACCTGAATGACGGCCTCCTTTACGAGGGGCCCATCATCATCTCGAGCAACACGGTTGTTCGCGCCCGTGCCGTAAAGGAGGGATGTGTTTCCTCTCCCGTGACGTCCAGGTCATTTCTTTTCAACACGGGCCTCCCCGGCGACGACACGGAGGCGTTGCGGTCGTTGCCCGTCCTTTCCATCATGGGTGATCAGGAGCGAAGCCTCGTCACGCCCCACGGTTTCATGTCGGTAGTGGGCGGTTCCTACAGCGGACAGTATGGCTGGTGGGTGTCGGGCGGCATTGACGACTACAACAACCCCATCATGCATGGCCGGCCCTACGAAGGCCCGGTGGCGGTTTCCATTTTCGATCCCGTGACCAACGAGGGGGTGGACCTGGACGCCGGGATGCGCATGGGGCGCAGCGACGTGGCGCGGCCCTCTTTCCGCTGGGTGCCCGGCCATTGGCGCGACCGTGGGAAGTGGTCTTTCCGTTTGGAATTTCGCAACGACTACGGTCAAGAGTGGCTGGAATATCCTCTTCAACCCGGGGAAATAAGCAACAACCGCTTTCGTTCCATCGCGCTGCGAACGTTTGGCGCCGATCCCCGCAACCCATACGCCAGTGAGGAGATCACCCGGCGCATACAGATCGCCATGGGGTCGGCGGGCGCCTACGGCACCTACGTGAATCTCTTCATCAACGGGCAATACAAGTGTTATATCAATGTGTGCGACCGACTTACGGAGGCGTACTTCCAGAATTACTTCGACAGTGACAATGAGTGGGACGTGATTAAGAGCCAGGTGAACCGTCATTTTCAGCCCGTGCTCGAATTGCACAGCGGCACGTTCGATGCCTGGGATCAGTTGATTGCCTTCGTGCGCGGCCACGACCTGGCGGACCTGGCAAACTACCGGGAAATCGAAAAGCAGGTAGACCTGCCCCAGTTCATCGACTGGATTCTCACCAACGTCTACGCCGCGAACGCGGACTGGCCCTGGAACAACTGGATCGCGGCCCGCGAGCGCGTGCCGGAAAGCCAGTGGCGGTTTTATATCTGGGACGCGGACTTCACCTTCCAGCATATCAACAATGTCCAGCACCCGACGCTGAACAACATGGAGAACCAGGGCAACGAGATTAACGTGCTCTACCGGGCGCTCAAGCGCAGTCCCGAGTTCCGCCTTCTTTTCCAGGATCGCGTGCAGAAGCATTGTTATGGCGACGGGGTCTTGACCCAGGATCGGCTCATGGCGATCTTCAACGAAATCCGGGCCACGCTCGAACCAATGGTCACCTACATGTACGGCACGCCGTATAACACGTGGATCCCCGACAACTGGTTCCCTTATCGAACCTCCTTTCTCCTGGAGCATGTCGCGGCACTGGGCTATGCCCCCGCCCTCGACGCGCCCACCTACACCACCGCCGTGGACCAGCTTTTCATGACCAACCCCAACACCGCGGGCACCGTGGTCTACACCCTCGACGGTACGGACCCGCGCTTGCCGCGCGACGCCACGGTTACGGCGCTGGTGCCCGGCGGTTCACCCAAACGGGTCCTGATCCCCGCCGAAGACATGGGCGCCGGCTGGTATGACGTCGCCCCGTACGATGATACCGTCTGGATCGCGGGATCCGGGGCCGTCGGCTACGAGAACGGATCGGGCTACCAGAACCTTATCGGCATCGACGTGGGTTCGGAAATGGCGGGCGCGCGGCCGGGTTGCTATGTGCGCATACCCTTTACGCTTACCGCCGATGACTTGGCCGCAGGCGATATACTGACCCTGGGCCTTCAGTACGACGACGGCTGCGTGGCCTATCTCAACGGCGTCGAGGTGTGCCGCGTGCTGGCACCCAACCCCGCCGCCTGGAACGCCTTCGCCACGGGCGCGCACGAGGCCACCGCAGGCTTCGAGGAGTTCGACATCTCCCCGTTCCGGAACCTCCTACGCACGGGAGACAACCTCCTGGCGCTGCATGGCCTCAATTTTTCCCTTGGAAGCACGGATTTCCTGCTGGACGCCCGGCTGGTCTTGTCCAGGGTATCGAACACGGCCTTGGCGCCCAGTGCGCGGGTCTATTCCCAGCCACTTCCCGCGCGCATGACCACGCCCGTACGGGCGCGGGTATATGATGACGAAAGCGGCGCGTGGAGTCCCCTGATCGAAATTCCCGCCACGGCCGAGGAAACCCATTACGACTGGCTGAAGCTCACCGAGATCATGTACCACCCGCCGGCGGGCGGCGCGGAGTTCCTGGAACTCCGAAATGTCGGCGCCGCCGCCATCAACATCGGCGGCGTCTATTTCAGCGCGGGCGTTACCTTCACCTTCCCCGAAAACACCATTCTCGGCGCGGGCGAGTATATCGTGCTCGTGCGTTCCACGGTAGATTTCACCGCGGCTTATCCCGGAATCGCCGTGGGCGGCGTCTACCAGGGCAACCTGGACAACGCGGGCGAAACCATCACCCTGCGCGATCCGGCCGGAAACCTCCTGGTCCGCGTGACCTATGGCGATACCCCGCCGTGGGCCGCGGCGGCCGACGGGCAGGGCTTCTCCCTGGTGATCATCGATCCCTTGTCGGATTCCGGCGATGCGGCCAATTGGCGGGCCAGCGGTCCCGTGGGCGGCACCCCCGGCGGCCCCGATATCCCCGCCGGCATCCCCGCCGTGCTGGTCAATGAAGCCCTTACCCACACCGACCCGCCTGAGTACGACAGCATGGAGATATATAACCCGACGGACGCGGATGCCGACATACGCGGCTGGTACCTCACGGACGACCGCATGACGCCCAGGAAAGCCCGGGTCCCCTTCGAGGCGCGCTACGTGATTCCGCCGGGCGGCTACGCGGTCATTACCGCGGAGACCTTCGGTCTGCCCGACGGCGACCTCACCGGTTTCAACCTGAGTTCCCTGGGCGGGGAGGACGCCTATATCTTCTCCGCCGACGCCAACGGCAACCTCACCGGTTACAGCCATGGCTTTGCCTTCGGGGGCGCCGCCAACGGCGTCAGCTTCGGCCGCTACGTGACCAGTGAAGGCAAGGAACGTTTCGTCGCCCAACGCTTCCCAACCCTCGGCGGCACCAACGCCGGACCCCTCGTCGGACCCGTCGTCATCAGCGCCATTTACTACCACCCACCCGAAGGCGCCACGCCCGAAGAAAACGGCATCGAGTATGTCGAACTGACCAACCTCTCCGACGAAGCCGTTCCCCTCTGGGACAACGCCCCCGAGGGAAACCCGGAGAACACCTATGAACTGGAAGGAATCGGGTTCCGCTTCCCCATGAACACCGTCCTGCCCGCCTTCGGCCACGCCCTCGTCGTGAACACCGACCCCGCCACCTTCCGCGCCACCCACTTCGTCCCCGGCGGCACCCGGGTCTACGGCCCCTTCGGCAACGCCGCCGCCGACGGTACCGGCAACCTTGCCAACGAAGGCGAGGCCGTCACCCTCCTTTGGCCCGACGAGCCCAACCTCGAAGGCAACGTGGCGTGGATCATCATGGACAAGGTCCGTTACAACGACAAGGCCCCCTGGCCCGACGCGAGCGGAAACGGCATGGCCCTGGTGCGCCGCGAAAACGACGTTTACGGCAACGACCCGATCAATTGGACGGCCGCCGAGTCTTTCTACGTGCCCGGTGGCCGTGCCCACAGCGCGGACCTGGACGGCGACGGCACCATCGGAACCTCCGAGTTATTGCGGGTGATACAACACTACCGCGCCGGCGCCCTGGCCTGCGAAGACCCCTTGGCGCCCACGGACGACCGTTACCTCCCCGGCGCCACCACGCCGCGAAACTGCGAACCCCACGCCGGCGACTACGCCCCGCAGGATTGGCGCATCAGCCTTCGCGAACTGCTGCGGCTCGTCCAGTTCCACAACGCCGGGGGATACCACTACTGCCCCACCGCCAACACGGAAGACACCTTCTGCGTGGACGCGACACCATAGGAAAAAAACCGAATCCGGCCACGAAGTCGTGCTTTGCGCGTATTTCGATTTGCCGTGCAGTACAGGCCATCGCCTTGTGAGGATTCTCTTTCCAGGTCTCTCACAAACGACTCACCGTCCGTGCGCATGCTTACCGCAGCATCCGAAGGCCCGGGTCCGGGTACGGGAATGCTTCCGGGCAACGTTCGGGATAACCCCAAAAAGCCGAACCCTTGAACTATAAAAAGGCGTTAAATTGCAGGATTGGTCGTGAGTCATTGCCGAAAAGTGTTTTACATGCGTCGGTGCATTCACCTCTTGGGGGAGTGGATTTCAATGGCCGCGCCGTTGAGAACCGTCGATATACGTCAATGCCGCATGGCGAAATAGAACAGGTAGCTTCGTAGACGGACCGTCGTGACGCGCGCAAGCTGGCGAAGCTTTTCAAGGCGGGGCTTCTTACCTTGGTGAGTCCGCCCAACGAGGCGGAGGAAGCCCTTCGGGACTTGATGCGGGCACGGGAAGATGCCAAGAAGGATCTT
>JAJRTN010000108.1 GCA_024278275.1 Candidatus Hydrogenedentota bacterium | reverse complement strand
GTGGCGGCTTCGGCGGCAGCAGCGGTGGCGGCTTCGGCGGCAGCAGCGGTGGCTTCGGTGGCAGCAGCGGTGGCTTCGGCGGCAGCAGTGGCGGCTTCGGTGGCAGCAGTGGCGGTTTCGGCGGCAGCAGGGGCGGCGGTGGCGGCTTCGGCGGCAGCAGCGGCGGCTTCGGCGGTGGTGGTGGAGGCGGTGGCGACATTACCTCCATCAGCAATATCTCGAACTTGTTCGGCAGCATCAATGATATTCAGGTTGGTGAAATCCCCTCTTTCACCTCTCAGTTTATCGTTGGGTTGAATGATTTGCTGACGGGCAGTGGTGGCTTGGTGGGCTATGGTGGTGGCGGCTTTGGTGGTGGTGGCGGCCGAGGCGGTGGTTTCGGCGGCGGCGGCGGCCTTGGCGGCGGCGGTCTTGGTGGTGGCGGCTTCGGCGGCAGTGGCGGTGGCTTCGGCGGCGGCGGCTTCGGCGGCAGCGGCGGTGGCTTCGGCGGCAGCAGTGGTGGCTTCGGCGGCGGCTTCGGCGGCAGTGGCGGTGGTTTTGGCGGCAGCAGTGGCGGTTCCAGCCTTGGCGGCGGCTTTGGCGGCGGTGGCCTCCTCAGTACTTCGCCCGTGCTGCAATTGCTTGCCCCGCTTATCGATTTGGTGTATCTGCCGTCAACGAATATCCTGTTGTCGGACATGATCTACAATCCGAGCACCGATTTGCTTATTGTGAAGAACACGCCCACGAACTTGGACAAGTTCGAACACGTGTTGGAGGAAGTGGACAGAACGCCCCGCCAGGTCAGCATTGAGGCGAAGTTCCTTACCATCCGCGTTTCGGATCTCCAAAAGATCGGCTTCAACTGGGATCTGACCCTCACCGATCAAAATGCCCGGCCCCGGGCCATTCAGTCCATCGTGGATGATGGAACCACCTACGACTATGACATTAACGGTGATGGAACCGCCGAGGCGGTCCCCTTCTATCTCCGTCCCGATGGGACGAGCGTGATCCGGAACACGGTATCGAGCCTTTCGGGCGTTGGTGAAACGATTCGCGGGCCCCTTGATTCCACCCTCAACCTGGCCTTTGACGTGCTGAAGAACGAAGACGGCGACGCTCTCAGCGTGACTTTCGACTACCTGGACAGCCTGGATGAGTCGGAGTTGCTCAGTGCGCCGCGCGTAACCACCATGAACCGGAAACCGGCGGTAATCGTCGATTATGTCTCCGAGTGGTTCGTGTCGCAGATAAACACGGCAGTCTTTGTTTCTTCAGGCGGACTTAGCGGCGATTCGACCCAGACGCTGGCGCAGAGCCAGACTCCGTCGCAGTTCAATTTCGGTATCGGCCTGTCCGTCACCCCGCAGATTCGTGACAATGATGAGGTGCGGCTCTGGCTTAATCCGGAGGTGCGGCGGCGCATAGGTGAAAAGAGTTTCACCACGGAGAATGTGACCAACGACGGCACCACCGTTCCGTCCACGATTTCCCTGCCCACCACGTCGTGGCAGGCAATCTGGACAAACGTTATCGTGCGTGATGGCGATACGCTGGTGCTGGGTGGCCTGGTGCAGGACGAGACGAACAAGGGCGAGAACAAGCTGCCTTACCTGTCCCGCATTCCCGTAATCAAGACCCTGTTCACCGGGAAATCGCGTGAGGCGAAGCAGTCGAGCCTGCTCATCTTCGTGACGCCGGATATCATTGATACCACGGGCGCCCGTTACTTCGATGTCGGTAATAGCCGGCGCTAACGCCTTACCGAAACAATCAACTCCCTTTGGGCGGCCCCCCCCCCGGGCCGCCCATTTCATGATTGGCCCATGTTCCATTTCTTCTATAATTCAGCGATCCGCCTGCTGGCCCCGTTCCTGCGGGTTTGGCTGCGTGGCAGCCGGAAGCACCGCGTCCTGTCGGCCCGCTTCGCCCCCGAAGTCCCGTCGTTCCGGGCGCGGCCCCTCTGGGTTCACGCTTGCAGCGTGGGGGAAGTCAACACGGCGCTCCCCCTGCTGGATGTCCTGGCGGAGCGATTCCCGGCGATGCCCCTCGTGCTGAGCGTCTCCACGGCCGCGGGCCACGCCCTTGCGCGGGAGCGCTGCGCGCTGCCCGTGGTCTGGTGCCCCTTTGACCATCCCCGCGTGGTATCGCGTTTTCTCGCAGGCATGCAGCCCCGGGGACTGGTCCTGGTCGAGACGGAGCTGTGGCCGAATCTGGTGCGGGAATGTGTGCGTCGGGCGGTGCCCGTTATCGTTGCAAACGCGCGCCTCAGCGATAAACACTTTCCCCGCTACCGGCGGCTGTCATTTTTCTGGCGTGAAACGTTCCAGTCGCTGGGCGCCGTGAGCGCCCAGAGCGAAGTCCACGCGAAGCGTTTCCAGGCCCTCGGAGTCCCCGAGGACCGGGTACGGGTCACGGGCAGCACGAAATTCGATTCCGTGGTGAACGCCGTCGACCCGACGGAGCGGAAACGTCTGCGCCGGTCCTGTGGAATACCTCCGGACGTGCCCGTACTTGTTTTCGGAAGCACGCGGCCCGGAGACGAGGCGTTGGCGGCATCCTGCTGGCGCACCCTGCGGGATGCGGTGCCCGGGCTGCGGCTTATCGTCGCCCCGCGCCATGCCGCCCGCATGGACGAGGTGCTGACGTGTTTTGACGAGCCCGTGATCCGTCGGTCCACCCTGGCCGGGGCGGCGCGGGTTGGTGAAGAACATATTCTCATCGTCGATACCGTGGGGGAACTCGTCAGGTTTTACTCCCTGGCCACCGTGGCCGTGGTCGGCGGGAGTTTCTATCCCGGCGTGGAGGGGCATAATCCCATCGAACCCTGCGCGCTGGGCGTGCCCACCGTCTTTGGCCCCTTCATGGCCAACTTCCTGGAACCCGCACGGACCCTTCTCGCCGCTTCCGGGGCTATTCAGGTCGAAAGTCCCCACGCGCTTTGCGGCGTGTTGCGGAGACTGCTTTTGAATGCTTCGGAAGCGCGGCAACTGGGTACACGCGCCCGGAAGGCCGTTTTGGATAACCGGGGCGCCATCCACCGGAACGTGGATCTCATCGGGACGGCCTTGGTTGAAACAATGTAACCCGTGTAAAATGCGCGGGCGGCACCCGGTACTCTGGGGCACGGTCCGTTTTTTTTGCGGAGGGACTGTAGATGGAGCCGCCCCTGCGGATACGATGGATGGGTGGGTCCGATGCGTTTTCCATGTAATGTCTTGCGTCCTCTAAACGGCCTGGATAGCCTGCTGGCCTGGCTGGACGACCGGCTTGAACGGTCCGCCCGCGGGCCTTTGCGGGACGGCCCCACCGCGTTCCTGCTGCTGCTGCCGGCCTTTCTGATCGTGGGCGCTTTTGGAATTCTCCCCATTTTTTCCTCCATCCATCTCAGTCTCTACGGCGGCCAGCACGGGCAGGGCCCCTTCGTGGGGCTGGGGAACTACCTCCGCGCATTCACCGACGACGCCTTCTGGAGCAGTTTCCTGGTGACCCTCTATTACGCCCTGGGCACCATTCCCGCGACCATGGTTCTCAGTTTCGCCGTGGCTTACGGTTTGAACCGTCTTGTTTTTGGCCGGGGCCTGCTGCGCACCGCCTACTTTCTCCCCTACGTGACCAGCGCCGTGGCGGCCGCCATGATCTGGCGTGCCCTGTTGGGCGGCGAGGCGGGCATGCTCAACAACGCGCTTGCCCATTGGGGCATTCCGGTGCAACGCTGGCTTCTCGAACCCCGCGGGGTGCTGCATTTGCTCACAGGCGGTTTCGTGCCCGCCGCGGTTGGCCCCAGCCTCGCCCTCTGCTGCGTCATGGCTTTCGAGATCTGGCACGGCAGCGGCTTCATGATCGTCATTTTTCTCGCCGGCCTGGCCGCCGTGCCCCGCGAACTGGAAGAGGCCGCGCGTATCGACGGCGCCAATACGAGGCAACTGCTGCGCAACGTGACCCTGCCGCTTCTTTCGCCGACCATATTCTTCCTGCTGATCGTGAGCACCATCAAGTCGTTCCAGTCCTTCAACGGCTTCTACGCCCTCACGAACGGGCGGCAGATGCCCGATACCCGGAACCTGGTCCTGTATATTTATTCGACCTTCTACGAGCGGGGCGAACTGGGCTACGGCGCCGCCGTGGCGGCCCTTCTCAGCCTGGCCATTGTGGTGCTGACGGTGGTTCAATGGCGTTTTGCCGGACGAAAGGTGCATTACGAATGAAGCGGGTCGTTCCCCACCTGCTGCTGATCACCGGGGCGGCTTTCACCCTGTGGCCCTTCGTCTGGATGATCTCCACTTCGCTGGAGACCCTGCGGGAGGCCAGCACCGGCGGTGTCGGCGTCTGGCCCGAAAGCTGGCATTGGGAGAACTATGTGCTGACTTTTCGCGCCGCCCCCTTCGCCCGCTATTTTGCCAACTCCCTGGGCGTGGCCTTCGTGGTTACCGCCGCCGTTATCCTGACGGGCCTCATGGCGGGCTATGCTTTTGCCCGGCTGCGTTTTTGCGGCCGGAGCGTGCTTTTCGCGCTCATTCTCGGCACCATGATGATCCCCTTCGAGGTCACCCTCATTCCCAATTTCGTGCTTATCAGCCGTTTGGGATGGTACAACACCTACGCCGCCCTGACGGTCCCCTGGTGCGCCAACGCATTCTCCATCTTCCTGGTGCGGCAGGCGTTTCTGGGGCTTCCGGGCGATTATTTCGAGGCGGCCCGAATCGATGGTTGCGGGCACCTTCGTTTTCTCTTTCGAATCGCCGCACCCCTGGTGAAGCCCACCCTGGTCACCGTCGGTCTCTTCGCTTTTCTCGGCAGCTATAACTCGTTGCTTTGGCCCCTGGTGGTGACCGCCGACGACACCATGCGTGTTGTCCAGGTGGGCCTCATGGCCTTCTCCGGCGATGCGGGGGTTCGCGTCCACCTGCTCATGTGCGCGTCCACCATTGTGATTCTTCCCACGGTGGCCTTATACTTCGTTGCGCAGAAGTACTTCGTGGAAAGTGCGCTGGGTGCGGGCATAAAGGGATGAATGGAATTGAATGTCAATGCTTTTCAACCACGAAAACACGAAAGAAACAGATTTGCATGGGGGAAGGGGGTGGGCCACCACCTTTTTCCCTTTTGTGAGCTTCGTGGTTGAACAGGATTGAACCCGTGCCGGACTCTGACAAACTGAACGCGGGAACATGGGCCTCCAGCCGGGATGAGGTGGATATGAAACGGATGATGACCCTTGGCCTCTGTGTCTTGATGCTGAACCTGGGTTCCGGGTGCCATCGGCAGCCCGAGGGTTTTCGTCCCATCAACCCCGATGCCGCCGTTTTCTGGAGCCGCCAGATTACCGAGAGTGCCGCGCTCCTGCGTGCCATGGCCGATGATTTTAACGCCACCTGGGACGGTCTCCCCGTGAAAGTGGAGCAGACGGGAAACTATGGCGAGATATTCCGGAAGGTGAGCGCCAGTATTCGCGCGCGGACCTTGCCCGCCATGGCGGTCGCGTACGAAAGCATGACGGCCGAATATATCGACGCGGGTGCCGTCGCCTCCCTCGATGTCTATGTCAACGACGCCGAAGTGGGGTTGACGGCCGAGGACCTGGCTGATTTTTTCCCGGCCGTGCTCGATATGAACCGTTTCCAGGAGCACGGGGGAGCCATGTATTCCTTCCCTTTTGCCAAGAGCGTGCTCATGCTGTACTACAACCTGCGGGTTCTCCGCGCCGCGGGCATTGAAGCGCCCCCGGCCACGTGGGACGCCTTTCTCGACCAGTGCCGGAAAGTGACCGCTCATACCGGTGCGCCCGCCTATGCGTTGAACGTGGACTGCTCGACCATTGACGGCATGATCTTCAGCATGGGGGGGGAAGTGATCCAGGGCCGCGAAACGCGCTACGACTCGCCCGAGGCCCTGCGCGTTTTTTCGCTGATCGAGACCTTGGCCAGGGAAAAGCTCGCCTACCAGGTTTCGCCGGGCACCTATGACGACCAGGTCGCCCTGGCCAACGACCAGGTCGCCTTTATTCTGCGATCCAGCAGCGGGCGCGAGAACATGCGCACCATAATGGAAGACGACGACGCCTGGGGCATGGCTCCCATTCCCCAAGCCGACCCCGGCCATCCCGCCACGGTGCTCTATGGCCCCAACATTTGCATCTTCAGCACCACCCCGGAACAGGAAAAGACTGCCTGGGCCTTCATAAAGTACTTCACGTCGCCCGAATCGGTCGTGCGTTGGTCCCTGGGCACCGGCTACCTGCCCATTCGCAAGTCGGCCGCAGACCATCCCGACATGAAGGCCTCGTGGGCCGCATGGCGTCATAACCGGGCGGCCTTCGACTGTTTGGCCTACGCCAAGGCCGAGCCCAACGTGAAGGGCTGGCAGCAAGTGCGCGATGAGGTGGCCCGCGTCGAGACCGAAATCCTCAACGGTCTCAAAACCGCCTCCGAAGGCTCCGCCGACTTAAAAAAAGCGGCCGACAGGATCCTCGCGGGCCGCTGAAACCGCCTCACTCAGATTTTGCCGTCATGTTCTTTGGCGAAGTCCTCCAAGGCTTCGTCGATGGCGCGGTGGTCTTTCTCATAGAGTTCCCGGTCCGCCTTGCGCCGGTAAAACTTGCGCAAGTCATGCTTTCGCATGCCGCGGTTGGCCGTGCGTCGGTCGGGTGTTTTGCGGCGTTCCACCTGAAGGTTGCCATCGGCATCGAGGTAGAACCCCTTGGGAATCTCTCGCATGAATTGTCCTCCCTTGTACCGTTTTCTGCCCGGGGCGATCCCTGCACCTGAATGGTGACGGTGTAGCGAGACGTAAACGGTCCTCTTATTCACCGATTATAAGAGGAATCCTATTCCCGATCAAGGGGTAAATCCCGTTAATCCCGCAAGAGAACATCGGTAGTTAACCGGATCTTCTCCAGCGCCGTGCGGAAAAGACCGCCTTTTTGTGCCTGTTGACGGAGCTTCACAATGGCCTTGCGCTGGAGCCGGTAGCGGCTCATGGGGGGCTTTGGCCGTGGCCCCATGACCACCTCTCCGGCCTCCTCCAGTGGTTTCCAGAGGGTCTCGACGGGATAGCCCAGGGTGTCGAGGTCCTCGGGGTCAAGCTGGTCGATGATTCCGCGCATCATGGCGAGTTTGACGGGGTCGGCGGCCAGTTCCCGGACCCACTTCTTCACCGAGGCCGTCGTCGGGCGGGCGTGTTGTTGCACGCCGATGGGGTCGCCCAGACCCTTGCGTTCCGTGTCATCCGGGGGACGTCGGCCATAATCGATAGCCTCGGCCTCGAAAGGCACCCCCGCGTGGTCGCAGATTTTTTGAAACCAGGCCTCGGGATCCTTCACAAGGTCCTCGTAACGGACATGGAGCCGGGGCACTTCCGTTTGTCGCAGGAAAGCCGCCATGGCCGGAACGTACCGGTTGAGGATGGGGTGGTGCGTGTGAGCAATGGCGTAATCGCCATCGAAGAAGGAATTGGCGAAAGAGGAGAACATGGCCAGGGGATGCCGCGTGAGTACAATATAGGTGGCATCGGGAAAGACCTTCATCATGAAGGGAAGAACCAGGGCGTAGGCCGGCGTCTTGTCGAGGCACACCGTTTTCTCACCGCCCCTGGCCTCCATGTAGCGGCCATAAAGGACGTCACAATAGGCCCGGCAGGCTTCCCAGTAATCCTGCTTTCCACGGGGCAACTGTTCGACAAAAAGTTTTTGGGATTCCGCGGCGAGAATGTGATCATAGGGCGCTTTGTCCACCTTGGCCCAGACCCCCAGATGGGCGAGGGGGGTCAGGAGGTGGGGTTCGGGTCCGCCCTGGATCATGGAATGGGACGCCAGCATGCGCTCCAGCATGGTTGTTCCCGAACGCGGGGCGCCCACCACGAACAACATCCTTACGCTCATGATTTTCCCTTCCCGGAAGCACGCGTTACAGGCTTGAGCAGCGCTGAATCTCACCAGCTTCACCAGTTTATCACGGTGCCGGGAAAGCCTACAAACGATATTCACCGGCGCTCATGGTTTTGATTGATCCCGTGGTTCCGTGTTAAACTTTCCGCCCCTGCCGTCCCGCCCCGCGAGGACATACCGCAGTAACCACGGCTCCGCTTTTCAGGGATAACACTATGGCCACTTACATTGGCAGCAAATCCACCGATACCATTATCGACGTATTCAAGACGGGCGTGGAATCCACCATCAACGAGAATGGCGTTCCTTCCGAACTCCGGTACAAGACCAAGGGCTGTGTTCTCATGGCCCAGGGCCAGGACCTGTCAAAGCGTGTGGACGTTCTCAAGGTGATTTTTCCCCTGAAGGAGGGCGCCGATCCCCGGCAGATAGATACCATGCTGAAACAAGCGCGTATCGGCGCGCGGATCCAGGTGGAGAAGGGGCGTTGCACCATTACCGTTCCGCCTTTCGAGTGGAAAATGCTGCCCCACTTGCTTCCCCTGGATAAAGTCGTGGAGGATTTCGCGGCCACGTCCATACGGTCTTCCACCTGGACGATGCGGGTGGAATCCTTCGTTTCGTCCAGCTTCAACATCAACGTGTTGATTGAGGAAATGGAGAAGCGGGGGGCGTCGGATCTGCATCTTCGGGCGGGAAACCGGCCTTTTATCCGCGTGGATAATGACCTTTTCCCCTTGGATATGCCGCTTATTTCCTCCCAGGACATGCGCGAGTTCGTGTTGCAGCTTGGCGGGCAGGCCGAGTTGGACATGCTGGAAACGGAACGTGAATCCAGTTTCCAGTACCACGCGGCCGGTGTCGGCTACCTGCGCTGCAGCGGCTATATCAAAATGGGCGCCATGTCCATCGCCATTCGGCTTATCCCCGAGGCGCCGGTGCCCTTTGAAAAGCTCAACATTCCCGACACCGTCAAGGGGATCTGCTACAAGCATCGTGGCCTGTTTTTGGTTTGCGGCATTACGGGCAGCGGTAAGTCCACCACCCTGGCCGCCATGATTGACCATATCAACGAGCGCCGCAAGGTTCATATCATCACCGCCGAGGATCCCATTGAATTTGTCTACCGGGACAAGCAGAGCATCGTGTCACAGCGCCAGGTCGGCCGCGATACATTCTCCTTCGCCAACGCGTTGCGCGGTGCGTTGCGCGAAGACCCGGACGTTATCCTCGTGGGAGAAATGCGTGATGTGGACACCATTCGCGCGGGCCTGAGCGCCGCGGAAACGGGGCACCTGGTTTTCAGCACGCTCCACACCACCACCGCCGTGGATACGGTGAACCGGGTCATCACCTACTTCCCCCAATCCGAGCGTGACCTGATTCGCCAGGAGTTGGCCTACACCCTGCAAGGTGTGGTCTGCCAGCGTCTGCTGCGTCGCTTGGGTGGCGGGCGCATTCCGTGCGTCGAAGTGTTGTTGGGCGGGCGGCCCATCGTGCGTGACGCCATCATCGACGGGGACCTCGAAAAGCTTCACGGCATTATGGAGGTTGACGGCGAAATGAAGACCTTCGACCAGTACGCCGTGGAGCTTTACAAGGCCAAGAAGGTTTCCCGCGAAGAGGCCATCAGCGCGTGCAGCAACGAAGAAGGGTTCGAGCGCGTCATTTCCGGCATCAAGACCTCCGAGGGGAACCGTCTGCTCGGATAAGATGCCGGCGCGTAGTGCTTTTGGCGGTCGCCGGTATCAAGATTTCGAGGGGCAATCACCCGCCGGGTTCAACCGCTTTCAAGATGAGGCGGTTTTCAATCGCGAAGCCCCTTGCCATGAGCCGCGCCGTCACGCCTGTTTTCACGCACGCCGGTCTTGTGGCCTTTGCCCATTCATGGAGCCAGCCAGCCCATGACCTCTACAGGTGTGTGGCCCTTGTCGTGGGCGATGGCGCGGAGGGTGTCTTGGCCGGTGGCTTCGATGCCGTGCTCCAGGAGGATGGCCAAGGCCTGTTCGAGGGGAACGCCCTTGGCCTTGCACACGTCTTTCAGGGGGCGTTGGCCGAGACCGCTGCCCATGCCGCCCCCCATCCCATTCCCAGCGCTCGCGCCGTCGCCGGAGACGGCGCCCTGACTCCGGGTCAATTCCTGGAAGAGTTCATTGGGGGTCTTTCCATACCGGGCGGCCAGGTCGGCGATGGTGATGGTCGGATCATCGAAGGCGAAGCCCTTTTCGTGGAGCCGGTTCGTCACATGGTCGAGGGGCAGGTTCATGTTCGCGGCGAACTGCTCGATGGAGGATTCCTCGGCGTGGGCGTAGGGACTGGCCGGAACGGTGTTTTCCCAGTAGTCCTTGATGTCTTCGCCGAGGGCCGACACGGTGCTGAAGGGGGGCAGGCTAAGCTGGGTGCCCAGGAAGATCCCCACCACGATAAGGGCGGCGAAACTGAATTCCCGCTTGCTGGAAAGGCCCCGGTTTGCCATGTCGCGCAGGTAGCGCATGAGGAAACCCCAGTTGAAATAGAGATGAAAGACCACACTGGTGAACAGGGCGATGGTCATGGTGAGGTGCAGGGCCTCCCACTGGGTCTTGGTGAGGCCGAGGAGGGTCCAGCCGGTCCAGTTGGCCACGCGGCCCTTGGGCGAGAGGTACAGCATGGCGCCGCTCAGGGAGACCGTGAGAAAGGTGAGCAGGATGACAAAGGAGGTGAAGCCTCGGGTATTGAAAGGGCGCTTGTCGGACATGATGTTCTTCCTTTGGGTTAGGGGTTGTGGTCAAGCCGGGATAAGGCAATCTCCGTGCCAAAACATGTTGGAGTGGGTAAGTTCTTGAACACAAAAGGCTTAGGGATGCCTTGGACCGCCCATGTGGTCTTCACACGGGTGTGCAGGAATTGCACGCGACAGGGGCAGGTGTGTCGGGATTGCAGACCCGCACGCGTGATGTCGAGAAGGAAGAGGTTCATCCGGGATAGGGCGCCACTACCGTTTCCAGGATTATCCTTGGATGGGACTATCACGCCACCTTGCCCTGCCAAACGGAAAGCCCCCGGGATGGTTGACGCTCACCAGGCGCCGCCTTTTCAGGTGAAACCGTGCAGGACGTCCCGGCAAGCCTTGAGCAGCATGGGGACGGTGGAAACGCCGTGGGCCAGGCGGGACACGGCGTCCATCTTGCCTTCATGGAGATAGTGTTCGAGGCGCTCGCGGTATACCGCTTCAAGCGCGCGCGGGTCGCCGGCCGCAGCCACCTCCGGGGGCAGCATCACGCCCTGCTCGGCGACGAGATCCACGCAGCGTGCCAGGGCCAAACGGTAGTCGGGCTTGAAGGACAGGGCCATCAGGTAGTGGTTGTAGGCCCCGGTCAAGTCGGGCGTGGCCTCGTCGATCAGCCCCAGGTGATAGGCGCTGGCATGGGTGCCCGTGCCCCGCACATCCTCGCCCGCGGCGCCGTGGCGCATGGACGCTTCGTAGGCCGCGCGGGACCGTTCCAGGTCGCCCAGCATGAGATAAACGTAGCCGCGGACATGCTCGAAGTCGGCGCGGCGCGTGCCTTCATGGCCCAAGGCGGCCTGCTCCTCCAACAGGCGGGCGGCATCTTTCACCCGCCCCGTGTTGACCAACGCATAGGCCAGGTTCACCACCAGGCCCGTCAACACGGAACGGCCCACCGGCCCCAGCCGCCCTGTCGGCGGGGCCCCGGTCGAGAAACGAATGGCCGCCAGACCGCGCCGGAAGGCGTCCACCGCATCCCCGTGGCGCTCCAGGGTTTGCCATGCCTTGCCGAGTTGAAACAGGTAATACTCGTCTTCCGGGTACTTTTCGAGTTCCCGCTCCAGGTAGGTCACGTTTCGCCGGGCTTTTTGCCGTGCCTTGTCGTGTGGAAGGGCATAGCCCGAGTGATCCAGGATGACACCGGTCGGCGCGGCGCGCCCGTGCCCGGAGGCATGCACCGGCTGCTCATGGATACATCCCTCGTAATGGACCATGCCCTTGTGGAAAAAACGCAACGTGTGATCCACCACGATGGACGCGTCCTTTCCGGGTGCCGTGGGACTGACGATCTCGACGGTTCCCATGATGGCGGCGTCGTGGCGGTCCGGGAAATTCCGAAGCGCCCGGCGGGCCTCTTCACGGTTTCTCACCCGCTCATCGGCGTCGATGACCAGCACCCAATCGTGGGCCGCCCGCGCCAGTGCCGCGTTGCGCGCCGCCGCGAAATCATCGCGCCAGGCATAATCGAAACACCGTGCTCCCGCGGCGGCGGCCACCGAACGGGAGTCGTCCGACGAGCCGGTGTCGAGCACCACTACCTCATCCACCACGTTCGCGAGTGATTTGAGACATCTCCCCAGCCGATCCGCCTCATTCCTGACAATCATGGCCGCACTGATACCCTGCATCCACCGGTCTCCCCCCTCATGGTAGGGTTCACGCGCCGGACGGATCAAGCGAAGTCGGGGCCACGAGAGAAGACGCGAATGCCCCGGTGACCCGACCGGTCACCGGGGCGTTGTATGCCTGCTTTGTTCGGATTCCCTCAAGCCTGCTCGTCGAAGAGCAAGCCCCTGAGTTGCCGAACCCGTGCGGCAAGCTCCCGCAGTTCCTCGGGCGGTATCTCCTTGATCACCTGCCCATCGCGGCCGATGATCGCGGCGACAATCCGCCCGCTTTCCTCGTCTCTCCGCAAGCGGGGATGCGAGTATCGCGGAAGGGCCGGACTCTCTGCCGAGGGCGCCGCACGCGGCACCTGTTCCTCACTCGGCGCCGTTCCTTGCCGCTCCACGGACACGGGGTCCGTATTTGCTTCGGTGGTGCGAGAGTGGGGAGCGGGAGCGCGCAGGGCGTTGGCGGAAAGCGCGGCCGAGAGGCCGTTTCCATTCACGCCTTGGATTCTCATGCTCATGCTCCTTCTCCTCTACCCCTCGCTAACCGAGCAGCGACAGGGCGGTCTGTGGAACAACGTTGGCCTGGGCGAGGACGCTTGTTCCCGAACTCACCAGGATCTGATTGCGCGTAAAGCTGATCGTCTCCTGGGCGATGTCGGCGTCGCGGATGGCGCTTTCCGCTGCCGCGGCGTTCTCTTCCTGGATAGCCAGGGTGTTGATGGTGAATTCCAGTCGGTTTTGGAAAGCACCCAGGGTGCTCCGAATGGTATTCACGCTTTGAAGCGCACGATCCACCGTGCTGATGGCCGTCGTGGCCAGGGCCACGCTGGACACGGCCACGGCGCTCACGCCCAGGTCGCGGGTTTTCGCGCCCTGAACGGTCACCGCCAGGTTTTGGCCCGGGTTCGATCCGGACTGCAAGGTGATGGTCTGGTTGCTGCTCAATACGGAAATGCCGTTAAACTGCGTGTCCAGCGCGATATCATCGATCTGGGCCAGTAACTGCTTCACCTCCGTGTCGAGGGCGTTCCGGTTCGCCGTGCTCTGCGTGCCGTTCGAGGCCTGAACGGCCAATTCACGGACACGCTGCAAGATGTTGGTCGTTTCGCTCAGCGCGCCTTCGGCGGTTTGAACGAGGCTCACGCCATCCTGCGCATTGCGCTGCGCCACCTGGGAGCCGCGCACCTGGGAGCGGAAACCTTCCGCGATGGCAAGTCCCGCGGCATCGTCGGCGGCACGGTTGATCCGTAGTCCGCTTGACAGCCGTTCCAGTGACTTGTTCAGCGCGCTGGTCGAGTTCCGCAACGTTCGGGCCGCGTTAATCGAGGCCACATTGGTGTTGATTCTCAGTCCCATACTTCAATCCTCCATGCGTGTTTCGCGGGTATCCCTGCCCACGAACCCGGGCCCGTCCGCAACGGCGGACCGTCGGCCCACCACGCGCGGTCAACCATGAGCCGCGCGCGGCGATGAAGATTGCGGAACCTCGTTTCTTCCCAACACCCGTTGCCGACGCTTCACGCCCGGAGTAACACCTCCCGGCGGAGGGCATTGCGGCCAGGCCTTCCGGGCCTGGCGGCCGCCCGGCCACCCAGCTTCCGGCCGGGCGGCCCGCATCGCTTCAGTTGCTCATTTTCCCGTCTAGTCCAACAGTGTCAACGCAGCCTGCGGAATCACATTCGCCTGGGCCAATATCGAGGTGGCGCTGTTCACCAGGATCTGATTCCGGGTGAAGTCAATCGTCTCCTTTGCAATATCGGCATCACGAATGGCGCTTTCCGCGGCGGCGGCGTTTTCCTCCTGGATCGCCAACGTATTGATGGTGAATTCCAGGCGGTTCTGAAAGGCGCCCAGGTTGCTCCGGAGCGTGCTTACGCTCTGAATAGCCCGGTCGACGGTACTGATGGCCGCCGATGCGAGAGCGACAGTAGACACGGCCACGGCACTTACGCCGAGGTCCCGTGTCTTCGCGCCCCGCACCGTCACCGCCAGTGTTTCGCCCGGATCCGAACCCGTCTGCAACGTAATGGTCTGGTTGCTGCTCAAGACCGAGATCCCGTTGAACTGGGTGTCCAGCGCGATGTCGTCGATCTGTGCCAGAAGTTGTTTCACTTCCGTGTCGAGCGCGTTCCGGTTGGCGGTGCTTTGGGTTCCATTCGCGGATTGAACGGCAAGCTCGCGGACACGCTGCAAAATGTTCGTCGTCTCGCTCAAGGCACCTTCCGCCGTTTGAACGAGACTCACCCCATCCTGCGAATTCCGACGGGCCACTTGCGCGCCCAATACCTGCGACCGGAAGCCCTCCGCAATGGCGAGGCCCGCGGCGTCATCGCGTGCACGATTTATCCGCAGGCCACTGCTCAGGCGTTCCAGGCTGCGGTTCAGCGCCGCGGTGGATCGCTTGAGGACGCGGTTGGTGTTCAGCGCCGCAACATTGGTGTTGATGCGAAGTCCCATAATCTTACCTCCGTGTGTCCTTCCGGGCTATCCCTGGCCCGGCCGGACGAGTGCATAAACAGTGGACGGTTCGAGGCGGCGTTCTGTATTCGCGCCATCCCGTTCCGCCTTTGGCTACCCTCCTTTCTGGTGGCTGCGCCCCGCGGCGTCAGCCATGGTTGGCTTGTAAATCAAGTGCCCGGTTTAACAGGTGGCTAGCCGAGCAACTGAAGCGCGGTCTGCGGCACGATGTTGGCCTGGGCCAGTACACTCGTGCCCGAACTTACCAGAATCTGGTTCCGCGTGAACTGGATGGTCTCCTGTGCGATGTCCGCGTCGCGGATGGCGCTTTCGGAGGCCGCTGCGTTTTCTTCTTGAATCGCCAGAGTGCTGATAGTGAATTCAAGGCGGTTCTGGAAAGCACCGAGGGTGCTTCGAAGGGAGTTCACGCTTTGCAGGGCACGGTCGATGGTGCTGATGGAGGAGACCGCCAGGGCCACGCTGGAAACGGCCACCGTGCTCACGCCCAAGTCGCGCGTTTTGGCGCCTTGCACCGAGACAGCCAGTACCTGGCTCACGTTGGGGCCGGTTTGCAGCGTTACGGTTTGGTTTGCGCTCAGCACCGCAATGCCGTTGAACTGCGTGTCCAGGGCGATGTCGTCGATCTGTGCCAGAAGCTGCTGCACTTCTGTGTTCAGGGCCTGGCGGTTGTTCGTGCTCTGGGTTCCATTCGCAGCCTGCACCGCCAATTCACGGATGCGTTGCAGAATATTGGTGGTTTCACTCAGGGCGCCTTCGGCGGTCTGCACCAGGCTTACACCGTCCTGCGCGTTGCGCTGCGCCACCTGGGAGCCACGCACCTGTGAGCGGAAGCCCTCGGCGATGGCAAGCCCCGCCGCGTCATCCGCAGCACTGTTGATACGCAAGCCGCTCGACAACCGTTGGAGCGATTTGTTGAGTTGCGCGGTGGAACGGCTGAGGGTACGTGCCGCGTTGAGCGCGGACACATTGGTGTTGATACGAAGTCCCATTGTCTTTTCCTCCATGAGTGGCTTGAGGGCGTCCCTTGCCCTCGTTGTAATCATGTACTCTGTTTCGCTTTGCGAAATCGCGCGACGCGATCACACGGTTTCGTGGTCTGCTTTTCTCCCTCCTTTCCGGGGCATTCCCCGTTTTCGTTATCCCAGCCGAAAGCACCTTGGCGGTGCGGCGTTCTTGCCGCCCACGCCTTTACGTGCCCTCCGTAAGGGGGCCCTGGCGACCGGTGGGCCGATTCATCGGCCCACCGGCCACCACGGCGGTGGTGATTTCAACTGTGGGTGTTAACCCAAGAGCTGGAGTGCCGATTGCGGCACAATGTTGGCCTGGGCCAACACGCTCGTACCCGAACTCACCAGAATCTGGTTCCTGGTGAACTTGATTGTTTCCTGGGCGATATCCGCATCACGGATGGCGCTCTCCGCGGCGGCCGCGTTCTCCTCCTGGATGGACAAGGTGCTGATGGTGAACTCCAGGCGGTTCTGGATCGCTCCCAAATCGCTTCGCAGCGAATTGACGCTGTTGATTGCCCGGTCAATGGTGCTGATCGAGGAGACTGCCAGGGCCACGCTGGAAATTGCCACGGTGCTCACGCCCAGGTCGCGGGTCTTTGCACCGCCCACGGCGACCGCGAGTACCTGGCTGGTGAAAGCGCCGGTTTGCAGGGTGACCGTTTGATTGGCACTCAAAACACGGATCCCATTGAATTCCGTGTCCAGGGCAATGTCATCGATCTGGGCCAGCAACTGCCGTACTTCGTTGTTCAGCGCCCTGCGATTATCGGTGCTCTGCGTGCCATTGGCCGCCTGCACCGCCAACTCGCGGATGCGCTGCAAGATATTCGTCGTTTCACTGAGCGCGCCTTCGGCGGTTTGCACCAGGCTGACACCATCCTGGGCGTTGCGCTGGGAAACCTGCGAACCGCGAACCTGCGAGCGGAAACCTTCCGCGATGGCCAAGCCCGCCGCGTCATCCGCGGCACGGTTGATCCGCAACCCGCTTGACAGCCGTTCCAATGACCGGTTGAGTGCGGAAGTCGATTTGCGCAGCACCCGTGACGTATTGAGTGCCGCCACATTCGTGTTAATACGAAGTCCCATTGTGATTTCCTCCGTGAGTGGTTGGTATTGCGCGTCCTTGCGCTACCATGTTTGGGCCGCACACCGATCCTTGCTTGGGAAATTAAGTCCCCAAGCATAGGTCCCATTCAGCTTGCGACCCCGTCCCGGGCCAGGCCCGGTGACGTACGTCCCATTAAAGTCAAAGCCGCCGGTAATCTCCAGAAGCCATTCTCTTGCAGTTACTTAGCTCCGAATCCGCATGTTTCGCGCGACCCGGATTCTTACCCGTGGCATTGCGTTCCTTGGTATACGATTCCCGCAGCGTCCCACCGCCCGAATCGCAGCCCGTCACAACGAAGTGAGTAACACTTGGTTCAACTGTGAAGTGCGGCATTCCTGGCCTCTTCACCACGGGTGCACAGCCCGCCCACCATGCGGCATCCTCCTTGACCGGTTACGTACGAATCCATTCGTTCGTGGAAGCCCATTCCGGCTTACCTTACGTCTTTATCGGCAGCTTTAGTGAAAACTTTAGCCCTCCCCAAAATTTTTTTTGGGGAGGGTGTGTCCGTCCCCGGGCACCGCGAATATCCGCAGGGGGTCTTGGCCCACCATGGCTCCTCTTCCAAGGGAGGCTGTTTCGTCGTCAAGATTTTAGTCTTGGAGGCCAAGGCCCACCCTACGGAACGACTGTAGGGTCATGCTCCCGCATGACTGTTGGCGCGGAAGGCTTCGCGCCAACGGAAAGGCCGCGTGTCGTGAAGGGAGGCTTCAACCGTCAACGGACCAGCGGGCGCTTGTCCCTATTGGTAAGGTGTCCGGGTTAAGGCCGCCGTAACACACGGGATCAGGTAGTGGTTTCGTTGAAAAATGCTTTTTCGGAAATGGCACTTGCTTGACAGGATCGCGGAAGACGCTTAGAGGGTGTTTGCAAAGGCCCTATGCCTTGGGGAGGGGTAACCTTTTGCTCATGAGGTTTATCATGGCGATGAGCACCATGGCTTCGCTGTTCTCGGTCAATTGCTCATAGTCCTTTGAGAGCCTTCGGTATCTGCCG
>JAJRTN010000107.1 GCA_024278275.1 Candidatus Hydrogenedentota bacterium | reverse complement strand
AGGCTCCCCTTCTTGTTTTCTATGTGAGCTTTGAAGCGGTTCCGCCTTCTTTTAGGCGGCTTGTGACGCCTCTTCGTGGTTGAGAACGGCCCAGATGAAGCCCGCCAGTTCGCGGGCGATGGCCACGGCGACAACATTGTGGGGTTTTAGAAGATCCTACAAAACTACCGCCCCGTTCTTGCAAACGCGAATGCTACGATATGGTAGGTTTCTCATGGTCGCTACCGACTAAATCGACAGGCCCGAAAGCGGGGATCCATGGGGCGGGGGAAACGCCTTGCCCTTTTCCATGGATTCCCGCGTTCGCGGGAGTGACGAAAGGAATGGATGCCCGACGTCGCGGGAATGGCGGAAAGGGTGGATTATCGTCATGACGAAAAAGGCAGGTTTCGGTTTTTTATCAGTGGCGTCATCCTTCTCTTACACACCATGCCGGACCATGGCGATCTTTTTCCCACCCCTTTTAGCGTGTTAAATTGAGCGGCAAAGGTTGGGAAGACATGATGAACAAAGACGCGGTGACGGCTCCCTTCGGATGGCGCGAGGCGGGGCTCCTGGCCATGTTACTGCTGGTGTCCCTGGCGACGCGGCTGCCGGGTATCGGCGCGCCGCCGGTGGCCTACCAGGGCTGGCGTGAAACCGACACGCTCATGATTGCCCGAAACTACGCGCGCCACGACCTCCATCTTTTTCGTCCCGAGGTGGACCGGCGCTCTTCCATGAAGATGACGACGCGCGGGTACATCGGGGGCACGGAGCTTCCCGTCACCCCGTGGTTGACGGCATTCGTTTACCGCGTCGCGGGTGAAACCTTTTGGGCGGGGCGTGTCGTGCCATTGGCCTTCGCCCTCTTGGGCACCGCGTTGTTTTTCCTGTTGGCGCGGCGCTTCCTGGGGACATGGCCCGCCTGCGCCGCGGCGCTCCTACTGCTCTTGTCACCTTTTCACCTCTACCTGGGCCGCGTGCAGATGCCCGAGAGCTTCGCCTATGCCATGGCCTACGGCGCGCTGTTCTTTCTCGACCGCTGGTGTTGCCTGGGCCGATGGCGCGACTACGTGGCGGGCATCGTTTTTGCCGCCCTCATGCTCCTTGGCAAGCCCCAACTGGGTGTTATGGCCGTGCCCATGGCCTTCCTGGTGCTGCGCCGCTTCGGCCGGCACACCTTCGTCAACCCGCGGGTGTACGCTTTTGCCACGTTGGCCGGCCTTCCCGCGCTCCTGTGGGTGGGCTACTCCTTCTTCATCGTCCTGCCGCGAACGGGCCTCTCCTTCGCCCAGCCCGGCCTGCTTTCCCACGCCCAAATGCTCACCGATTCCGACTATTACCTCAAGATGGCCCGGTCCGTTTTCTGGCAGGCCCTCACGCCCGGCTTAGCACTTCTGGCGGTGGCCGGCCTGTTGTTTCCCGGACGGGGCCGCACGTGGCTGGGCCATGCGTGGTTGGCGGGGGGGCTGGCCCTGTTTTTCGCATTGCCCGGCGCGTGCGATATCAACAGCTACTACCACATGATCCTCGCACCGCCCGCGGCGCTGCTGGCGGCACGGCTCCTGGCGCTCTTGGGGTCAAATGGTGCGGCGTTACGTGTTGTTTCGGCCGCCGTGCTGCTCGTCACCTGCGCCGGGTCGGCATGGATTGGAAGCGCCTTGTGGACGCCCCGCTACCTGCCCGACTACCATTGCGGTACCTGGGTACGGGAGCACACGCCGCCCGAAGCGCGGGTGATGACCTCGAGCGCCAGCCCTGTCGCGCTCTACTTCGCCGACCGCATCGGCTGGACTTCCTGGGCGCGCACCTACGGCGTGGGCGCCTCCTTTAAGCTGAATTACCTCAACGAGGTGCGGACTTTGGGCGCGACCCACCTGGCCATCCCCGACCCGAACTTCGACAATGCGTGGCTCTTTCAGCAGTACGGCCTGCACGACGTGCTCTACGACAACTTCCGATGTTACAAGGCCCGGGATTTCACCGTTTTTTTTCTCCAGGAACCGGCGGACCCGCGTCTTCCCCAAGGGCAACTCGATTTCGGCACTCTCGCCGCGCGCCCCTACCTGCGCGGCACCTGGGGACCGGACCAAGAAGATGACAACGGCACTTTCGTCGCCATGGGCCCCTCAACGAAATCCGCCCTGCGTGCTCTTTTTCCGGGGCCGGTTACGCTGCGCCTGGCCTCCGCCGTCCCCAAGCAGACCCTCACCCTCCGCTGCGGTGAACACCTTCGAACCGTGCATCTGTCCGAATCCGGCGAACCTCGGGAAATCACCCTTCCCCTGGAACCCTCGCCCGCGCCTCGAATCATCTTTTTCGAAGTAACCCGGCGGAACGATACCGGCGCCAGTCTCCTCCTCTACCGCCTGACGGCAATCCCTGTTCCCGGCGGCCCTGCCGCCGACCCGCAAGAGGGCACCCCGGGAACGCCCATCCCGGGTGGACAATGAGGTCATGGGGAGAAGAAAAAAGCCTTGTCAACCAATTCTAAGCGGTTGACAAGGCTGGATTTACATGGTAGCGGTGCACGGACTCGAACCGCGGACACGTGGATTATGATTCCACTGCTCTAACCAACTGAGCTACACCGCCCCTGGATGTTCCAAAGAACGATCAGATCATACCAAGAAAATGGACGGCGGGTCAATTTTTTTGTAAGGAGGGGCGGGCGGTCGTCGCCTCTTTGGGCCCCCTTTGGCACTTGCAGCCCCCTTCCACCATTTGCTATGCTTTGGCGCTGCACCGGTAATGGTGTGCGCCTTCCCGATGGATAACGTTCGTGGTTGCCGCCTGGACGGTGAAGTGCGCTTGGCGGTGGATCCGGTTTCGAAGGGAAGGGCCTGTGTGATGGCCGAGCGAACGTTTGCCATGGTGAAGCCCGACGGCGTGGGCCGGCGGCTCGTGGGAGAGTGTATCCGTCGTTACGAGGCCCGCGGCCTGAAGTTGGCAGGGCTTAAAATGCAAGTGCTTTCGCGCGCGAAAGCCGAGGAGCACTACGCGGAACATGCGGAGAAGCCCTTTTTCGACCGGCTGGTGGCGTTTATCACCTCCGGTCCCGTGGTGCAAATGGTTCTGGAAGGCCCGGATGCGGTGGCGCAGGTCCGGAAGATGAACGGCGCCACGAACCCGCTCGAAGCTGGCCCGGGCACCCTTCGCGGCGATTTTGCCCTGGTGTTACAAAATAATGTGATCCATGCCTCCGATTCGCCGGAAACGGCGCGGCGTGAGATTGCCTTGTATTTTGATGAAGCCGAATTGTTGGATTACGCCATGCCCGATGATGCGTGGGTTGGCTAGATTCGCCCCCCTGGGTGGCGGAAAGTGACTGAAGTAAGGACAGGAGGATAAGCGAGTGGCTGGTGGACGCAAGGCGCGTAAAGCCAAGATCAACAAGCATAAGCGCAAAAAGAAACGGCGTCAGAATCGCCACAAGAATAAGTAGGCGGCTCCCTTTGCCCGTCGGCTTTATCGTGTTTTTCACCTGCCATTCGGCCTTTGAGCGGCGCCGAATGGCAGGGTTTTCTCGTGTTTCCCGTTGGGAGAGAGGGACCGTGTCGTGAGCGATGAACAGCCGAAGATTATCATCGATGAAGACTGGAAGACCCAGGTTCAGCGGGAACGGGAGCAGGCCAACGCGCCATCCGCGCCCGACGGGCAAGTCGCCGCGTCGGAGGCGGGTGAAGCGGTCGAATTCGAGGCCAATTTCGAGAGCCTGGTAGCGAGCCTGGCCACGCAGGCCATGATGGCGCTGGGCGTAATCGCGCCCCAGGGGGCCGAACAGATCCCCATCAACCTCGACCAGGCACGGTTCACCCTCGATACCATGGCCATGTTGAAGGAAAAGACGGCGGGCAACCTCACCGAGGAAGAAGGCGCGCATCTCGGCGAGGCGCTTACCGAGTTGCAGCAGGTCTTTACCCTTCGCGTGCGGCAATTCCAGGAACAGGCCCTCCGTCAGGCGGGGGGGGACCCGGAAAGTCTCAAAGGGGGCCCTCAGCGCTGACCCGCCTGCGGCATTGTTCCATTGAATGTGTTCGGCACATTCGGTACACTGGACGGCAAGACGCGTGGTATTCTTGGACCTCACCGGGGCAGGCCCTGTCCGGCAAAACCAGTCCGAGTCGAAATGTGTCTAACCTTCAGTCACCAGGGACGAGGCGTTTGCGGAAACGGGAATTTTCTCACGTGCCACCCGGTGTGTGTGGCCATCCATGCCACTACCTGCCGGTTCGGGTCGCAGTCTCGTTGAAAATGGGTTATTCGCGAAGGGCACTGTACGGCGCTTAACCGGCGGGAGGATGGTATGCGGGTCGGGAACTTTATTGTTGCACTGCTGGCACTGGGCGCGTGTTTTCACGCCGTTGCCCAAGATCCCGTGACCGAAACGGGCATCACGGAGACGCCGGACGGCACCGGCATCCGTCTCAACCTCACCTATGACGAGCTCTTTGGTCAACTTCCCAAGCTGAGTATCAAGGACGAGATATCGGTGGATCTCATCGACCTGGGTAAGCTTCGCCGGGCCGTGGAGGCGGTGGATACGCGGGAGGAGGTCCGGCTCACCCTCGAAGAATGTATTCGTATTGCCCTGGCGGAGAATCCGGATATTGCCATCGCCTCCTATGATCCCCTCATAAGCGACGCCGACATTCTCGCCTCCAAGGGCGAGTTCGACCCCCAACTGCAGGCCAGCGGCAATTACATCCGGGCGACCTCGTCGCTCTCGCAGCAAAGCGTGGCCTTTGGCGGCGTGCCGGCGGTGGAATCGTGGCAAACGCAGACGAACATTGGTTTGGGAGGGCGCCTGCACTACGGCACCCTTTACAACCTTACCTGGGACATGTCGAAAGAGGAAACCACCTTCGGCCGCTTCGTCGAGGAATTCCAGGGGCAGGTCAGCCTGACGATTACCCAGCCCCTGCTCAAGGGATTCGGCAGAAAAATTAACACCGTCCGTATCCGAACGGCCCAAAATGCCAAACGCATCTCCGAGGAACAGCTCAAGCTCACCGCCCTTACCACGGTGGCGGAGGTGATCCGCGCCTACTGGGATTTGGCCGTGGCGGTGGACAACTACAAGGTTCGCGAAGACTCCCTGGCGAACGCGGAGCGCCTCCTCCATGTCAGCGAGATGCGCCGCAAGGCCGGCTTTGCCGCCGATATCGAGGTGCTTCAGTCCAAGGCCGGCGTGGCGAGCCGGCAAAGCGACGTGGTTGCCGCGCGCGCCCAAATCCACACCGCCGCGGACCGGTTGAAAAAGGTGCTGTTCCTTCGGAAGGACGGTATGTTCTCGCAGGCGCTCCTGCTTCCCGTGGACCGGCCCAATGTGAACACACCGCTTGAACTCGACCCTGCCACCATTGATGCAAGGGTGACCGAGAGCATTTAAAAAGCCCTGAAACACCGCCCGGAAGTCGAGATGGCCCGCCTGGCCCGCCTCAATGCCGAGTACGAGGCAACACGCGCCCGCAACGATCTCCTGCCGCAGCTTGACTTGGTCGGGGGCTATGGCCAGGGCGGACGCAACCACAAGCTGCGCGACACCCTCTACGGCATTCGTGACGGCCAGGATGATTTTTACACCGTAGGATTTCAATTCTCCCTGCCCCTCAACAACCGGGTCGCGCGCGGACAATACGAGCGGGCCCGCCTCACCGTGCGGCAACAGGAACTGCGCGAAAAGCAGACCGAGCAGGACCTGGCGTTCAACGTTCGGCTGGCCGCGCGCAACGTACTCACCAACCGCTTCCTGGTGGAAACCAATCGACAGTCGGTACGCTTACAGGAAGCCAACGTGGTCGCGGAAGAGAAACGGTTCCGTCTTGGCGTGACCACCAGCTACCAGGTCCTGCAAGTGCAGGAAGACCTCACCCTGGCCCAGACGCAACTGCTTCAGGCCGAAATCGCCTACGAGACCGCGCAGGTCGACCTGCAACTCGCCGAGGGCACCTTGCTCGAAAACCTGGGTATCGAGGTGGAACCGGCGGATACCGAAGGCCCCGTGGGCTTCTTCGAGGGCCTCCGGCCGCACTGGGGAGAGTAGATCGCGCATCACGTGGGGCGTGGCGGCGTCTTTCATGTGCGCCATCAAGCCCCCTGCGTTCCCGTGAAACGCTTGGGGACCCGTCCCGGTATGCGTATTCCCGTGCCCGCCCGGTGATGCCCAAGTTTCTCGTTTGTCTTGTTGCCACGCGCTGCATTGGAACGAGCCGGCAGCGTAAGGACGGGGAAGAAAAAGGGGATATGATTTACAGGATGAACAAGATTCCTTCTTATCCTGTTCATCGTGTCAATCCTGTCTATTCTCTTGTTGCATAAACTTCGGCTTGTAAGTGGAGGTCAATGGACGAATTGGTCTGTCGTTATTGGTTGAAATGATTCCCGGAGCCCGGCGCGAAGGGTTGGCTGGAATGCACTTGTGGTGAGGTTCTCTTTTGCCGAGTGCATGACGCGCAAGGCGAAGCCCCCGGCACCCCGACCGTCATTCCCGCGTTGGCAGAGATTTTTTGGAGGGGTTTAATTTTGTTTCATTTTAGCAAGGGTGGCAATCCCAAGGGCACCCAAGAGGGATTAGTATACTGAATTAGGGCGGGATTTTATTGGAGTAGGACTGCTGACGAGAAGCTGGTGCTGATATAAACTCTGCAAACACGATGCCCGGGGACTCTTACGCCATTT